>JBBQTN010000026.1:0-36778 GCA_038213195.1 Acidimicrobiales bacterium
CGACGAGCAGGACGGTGGTCGCGTCGCCGGTCACGTCGCGGGCTCGACGGGCAGCTCGATGCGCACGCGGTTGCGCGGCGGGAGCTCGTCGGTGGCACCGATCGAGACGCTGCCGCCGTGGGCGTCGACGATCCCGCGCACGATCGCCAGCCCGATTCCGGTGCCGCGGCTGGACGCGCCGGTGACGTACGGCTCGAACATCCGCTCGAGATCCGTCGGGGCGATGCCGGGACCGGCGTCGCAGACCGTGATCGTCACCGCACCATCGGCGACGTCGGCGCTCACCGAGACCGGCTCGGCGCCATGGCGCACGGCGTTGTCGAGCACGTTGACGACCACCTGTTCCAGCCTGTCGTGGTCGGCCCACACTGCGGGCAGCTTGGCGACGACGTCGAGGCGCACGTCGTGCAGCTCGGGGACCAGCGAGATCGCCTGGCGCACGATCAGCTCCACGTCGCACCAGTCCGGCTGCAGGCGCAACCCGCCGGTCTCGATCACCGATGAGTCGAGCAGGTCGGCGACGAGCCGGCCCATCCGTGCCGACTCGGTGGCGATCCGCTCGAGGAACTCGCCGGTCGACCGCTCGTCCCAGTGCACGTCGGTCTGGCGCAGCGTGGACGCATAGCCGTGGATGGCGGTCAACGGGGTGCGCAGCTCGTGGCTGAGGCGCAACAGGAACTCGCGCTGCAGCACGCTCGACCGGCGCAGCGCGCTCGACTCCTTGCGCGACTCCTCCATGTCCTGGCGCTCGATCGCCAGACCGAGCGTCCGCGCTGCGTCGTCGAGCAGGTCGAAGGTGACGTCGCTGATCAGCTCGGGATCGGGCCAGATCGCCACCAGCGCACCCGCCCCGGCGGGCAGGTTCACCGGGACCGCGACCGTCGCCTGGCCGATGCGCTGGGCGCGTTGGTCGTCGGCGGCGGCCTTGCGCACGATCTCTGCGGCGTGGCGCATCTCCGCCTCGATCGGCGCCGGCATCGACCCGCCGAGCGCCGTGATCCCGGCGCGCAGCAGCGGCGGACCACCGGTCGAGTCGAAGATCGCGACGGCCTGCGCGCCGACGCCGACGCACAACGGGAGCAGCGCCACGCCGAGGTCGTCGTCGGACTGCGAAGGGCCGGCGAGCCGGTCGAGCATGCTCCGCAGCGACTCGAGGATCCTGTTGCGCCGGGTCACCTCGTCGAGCAGGTGCTCGCGCTCGATCGCCGACGCAGCGAGGTTGGAGTACAGGCGCGCCAGCTCCAGCTGCGGCTCGCTCGGGGTGCCGACGCGGTCGGCGTAGGCGGAAACGACACCGAGCAGCCCGTTCGCTCCGATCACTGGAATCGCCCATGCCGACAGCACGCCGGCGGCGACGAGCTGATGGTTCAGCGACGAGTGCGCCGCGGCGCGCAGGTCGTCGACGACCACCGGCTCGCCGCGTGCGCCGGCCAGCCCGGCCAGCCCGCCGGCCGGTCCGAGCGGCAGGTCGTCGATCAAGGCAGCGAGCGCGTCCGGCAGCCCGACAGCGGCGCGGCGCACGAGCCTGACCCGCTCCGGCGCGCCGTCGACGGCCGCCCACGGCCGCGAGAGGCCGTCGGACCGCGGTCCGCCGCGACCGACTCCCGGATCCTGTGACGACGCTCGTGGCTCGCCGTCGGCCGCGGCTTCCGCGAGGTGCACGCAGAGCCGGTTGACGCCGAGCGCGGATGACAATGCCGACACGATCAGCGGCAGCGAAGCGGCGGGCTGCACCTCGGCGAGCTGATCGACGAGGCTGCGCAGCTGGTGCAACTGCCGGCGGGCGGCCGAGTCGGTGGCGGCGCCCGTGATCATCGCCACGACGTCGTCGGGGTGCACCTCGCTGGTCGCCACGTCCGCGACGACCCTGCCGTGGCGGAGCACGACGACACGGTCTGCCAGCGCGAACACCTGGTCGAGGTTGTGGCTGACGAGCAGCATCGCCACGCCGTCGCGGCGCAGACGGCGCATCAGCCGTTGCACGCTGGCCGCCTCGGCGACGCCGAGCGCCGAGGTCGGCTCGTCGAGGACCAGCACATGCGGCTCGTCGAGCAGGGCGCGGGCGATCGCGACTCCCTGGCGCTGACCGCCGGACAGCTGCCCGGCGACCCGGTGCAGATCGTCGATGTGCACGTCCAGCGACTCGAGCAGCGCGTGGGCGCGCTGGTGCATCGCCGCCTCCGACATCAGCACGGTGCCGATCTCGCGCCCGAGGAACAGGTTGGCGACGACGTCGAGGTTGTCGCACAGGGCGAGGTCCTGCCAGACCACGCTGAGACGGTTGCCGGCCCGGGCCGAGGCACCGCCGTCGATCGTGATCTCGCCGCGGTCCTGCTGGATCAGCCCGGCGATGCAGCGCACCAGCGTCGTCTTGCCGGCGCCGTTCTCGCCGACGAGGGCGACCAGTTCGCCGGGCGCGACGGCGAGCGAGACGTCGTCGAGGACGCGGTGCCGCTTGAAGCGCTTCGACACCCCCTCCACCACCAGCGATGGTGCTGCCATGCAGGGTCGACGCTACGCGGTCTGCGCACCGATCGGGCGTTCTCCGGCCTCACCCCGGCCCCGCTCCGTGTCGTCCCACAGATGGGACGTGCGCTCTGGGGGGCGGACACACACGCCGTCGTCGGCCCCGCCTCCGGCACCACGGATCCCATCGGGCTCGCTGGGACCGCCGGGGGTAGCGTCGGCGCTCATGGCCGATCAGTCAAGGACGAACGAACCGGGCACCCCCGTCGACATCAAACCTCGCAGCCGCGACGTCACCGACGGGATCCGCAAGGCGCCGGCCCGGGCGATGCTCCGCGCAGTGGGCATGGGTGACGACGACTGGGTCAAGCCGCAGATCGGCGTGGCCTCGGCGTGGAACGAGGTCACCCCGTGCAACATGACCCTGCGCAAGCTCGCCGAGCACGTCAAGGCCGGCGTCCACGCTGCAGGCGGCTTCCCGCTGGAGTTCGGCACGATCACCGTCAGCGACGGGATCAGCATGGGCCACGAGGGGATGCGCGCCTCGCTCGTCAGCCGTGAGGTCATCACCGATTCTGTCGAGACGGTCGTGTTCGCTGAGCGCTTCGACGGTTTCGTCGGGCTGGCCGGCTGCGACAAGAGCATCCCGGCGATGTTGATGGCGGCGGCTCGCATCGACCTGCCGAGCGTGTTCGTCTACAACGGCAGCATCATGCCCGGCGACCACCACGGCACGTCGCTCGACATCACCAGCGTGTTCGAGGCCGTCGGCGCCTGCGCGCTCGGCAAGATCAGTGAGGAGGAGCTCGGCGAGATCGAGCGCAAGGCGTGCCCCGGCGAGGGTGCGTGCGGGGGGATGTTCACTGCCAACACGATGAGCTCGATCGCCGAGGCGATGGGGATGTCGCTGCCAGGCTCGGCCTCCCCGCCGGCGATCGACAGCCGTCGCGAAGGCGACGCCCGTCGCGCCGGCGAGGCGGTGGTGGAGATGCTCCGCCTCGGTCTCGCGCCGCGGACGATCATGACCAAGGCCGCGTTCGAGAACGCGATCGCGGTCAACTCCGCGCTCGGCGGATCGACGAACGCCGTGCTGCACCTGCTCGCCATCGCCAACGAGGCCGGCGTCGACTTGCACCTCGACGACTTCAACCGCATCGCCGCGAAGGTCCCGCACATCGCCGACATGAAGCCGGGCGGCAAGTTCCACATGAGCGACCTCGACAGGGTCGGCGGTGTCCCGATGGTGATGCAGCACCTGCTCGACGCCGGGCTCATCGACGGCAGCTGCATGACCGTCACCGGGAAGACGGTGGCCGAGAACCTGGCCGAGATCGCCCCTCCGCGGCCGGACGGCGTGGTCATCCACGACCTCGACTCGCCGGTGCACGCAGAGGGCGGGCTGAACATCCTCACCGGCACGCTGGCGCCGAAGGGGTCGGTGGTCAAGGTCGCCGGCCTGACCAAGGAGCAGATGCGCTTCGAGGGCCCTGCGCGGGTGTTCGATGGCGAGGACCCGGCGATGGATGCGATCATGAGCGGCTCGATGCAGCCCGGCACGGTGATCGTGATCCGTTACGAGGGTCCGAAGGGCGGCCCCGGGATGCGCGAGATGCTGGCGATCACCGGTGCGCTGAAGGGTGCGGGGCGTGGCGCAGACTGTGCGCTGATCACCGATGGCCGGTTCAGCGGCGGGACCTGGGGGTTCTGCATCGGGCATGTCGCACCCGAAGCGTTCGACGGGGGACCGATCGCGTTCGTGCGCGACGGGGACCGGATCCTGATCGACGTGCATGCGCTGCGTCTCGAGCTGCTCGTCGACGAGCCCGAGCTGGCGGCCCGCCGGGTCGGCTTCCAGCCACCCCCACCGCGCTATCCGACCGGCGTGCTCGGCAAGTACGTCAAGCTCGTGCAAGGCGCCGAGACCGGAGCGATCACCAACACCCTGTAGGGCGGCGGCCGAATCGGTTGACGCCGGCAGCCGGCTCGCCGCCGAATCGGCTCTCGCCTGTGCCCTCCGGGCGCCGAGGACCCTCCGCCGGGTCGAGGTCCCATGACGAAACCTCGGGTCGGTCGGGGTGCGTCGGCGGCTGCGGACCCGGGTTCGCGGTGACGATCGACGGTGTTGGCGAAGCTCCACGTGACCAAACGTCGGGCGCGGCCGGCGTGGCCGACAGCGACGATCGCCGATCGGTGGACTGGTGACGGACGCTCGAACAATGGAGTGTCGCCGTCCCTCGGCGAACCTCCACGTGACGAATCACGGGGCCGGGCGGGCGTGGGTCGCGGCAACGATCGTCGGGTGGTGGGCCGTTGGTGGGTGCTCGAAGGGTGAGCCGCGACTGCCCTTGGGGAACCTCCAGGGCGCAGGATCGTGCGTCGGCTTTGACACGGCGGACGCTCGTCGCCCGCCGTGAGGCGACCGGCTGACGGGACACCGGGGCGGCAGTCGTCGCGCTCTGTCCGGCTGTCCGGCTGGTGCGTTGGTGCGTTGGTGCCTGGCGAGGCGGGCATGGCCGGGACGCCCTCGCGTCAGCTCGATTTGTCACGTGGAGGTTCGGCGAGGCGATGTCGGGGGTTCCGGCGGCGGGGGACGGTGGGACGGCGGGACCTGGGACCGCGGACGAGACCGCCGGCACCTCGGGATTCGTCACGTGGAGGTTCGGCGAGGCGATGTCGGGGGTTCCGGCAGGACGGTGGGACGGTGGGTGGGTGGGACGGCGGACGAGAGCGCCGGCACCTCGGGATTCGTCACGTGGAGGTTTGGCAACGGGATGTCGGTGATGCTGGTCGGGGCCGCGAGTTCGCAGTGCGCGGAGCCGCGGGATCACGGAGCGTGACCGAGCAATTTCGTCACGTGGAGGATCGCCGACGCGATCGACGGGTGAGCGCGCCGACCCGGAGAATCCGCGGCATGTCCCGTCGGCGCTTCGCGTTCGTCCGGCGAAGATCGGCCGGACCGTGCCGACGGGTCGCGCCGGTGGCTGAGTCGGCCTCCACCGTCTGCGCCATCTGATCGACGGCGCGCCGGCGCGAGCCCCGCCGCTCGGCGGCGCCCGGGCACGTTGCACTCATCCACGCTCATGCGTGCCCGACCGCGGTTGGCTCGGTCGTCGTCGCCCGGGGAGGGGTCGGTAGCCTCCGCGGGCCGTGCCGTCAGCGTCGTTTGCTCCGTTCCGATCCCGGGACTACTCGATCATGTGGACCGGAGCGCTGATTTCGAACATCGGCACGTGGATGGAGACCGTCGCCCTCGCGTACTACGTCGCCCACACGACGGGGAAGGCGTCGTGGGCCGCAGTCGTCGGCGCTGCGGGGTTCCTGCCGCAGGCGATCCTCGGTCCGGTCGGCTCGGCGATGTCGGACCGGCTCCATCGCGGGCACGTGCTGATGACGACCAATGCGATCGCTGCCCTGATCGCCGGCGGCCTGGCGATCTGGGTCGGCGGCGGGCACGCGACGCCGGGAGGAATCGCATTGCTCAGCTTCGCGGCAGGATGCGCGGGCGCGTTCGGCTTCCCGTCGTTCCAGAACACGTTGCCTCGCCTCGTCCCGCGTGAGCACCTGGTCGCGGCGGTGGGCTTGTCGAACGCCCAGTGGAACCTCGGCCGGATCATCGGACCGTCCCTCGCCGGCCTCGCGATCGCCCTGGGCGGGATCGGCACGGCGTTGTGGTGCAACGCGGTCAGCTTCCTCGCGGTGATCGTCGGCGTCGCCATCGTCCGCGTCGGTCCGTCGACCGGGGAGCACCGGCCGGTGCTGCGCGCCCTCGCGGACGGCCTCCATTTCGCGCGCAGCAACGCCGACATGCGCCGGATGGTGCCGTTGATGATCTTCGTGATCGCGTTCGGCTCGCCGTTCATCGCGTTCGTGTCGCAGATGGCAACGGTCGTGTTCCACGGCGACGAGAAGTCCACCTCCCTGCTCGTCGCCGCGCAGGGCGTCGGTGCCGTGATCGGGGCGTTCACGCTCGGCTGGTCGACCACCACGTGGGGTCTGTGGCGGGTGATGACGATCTCGATCGTCGTGTTCTGCGCTGCGCTCATCGTCTACGGCAGCGCGCCCTACCTGTGGGTCGCGGCCATCGGGCTGGTCGGTTGCGGGTTCGGGTACGGCTCGTCGTTCACGACCTTCGCCGGGGTCGCCCAGCAGTCGGCGAGCGACGACATGCGCGGGCGGGCGTTGGCAGTGAACACCTTCGTGCTCGGCTCGCTGTACCCGATCGGGACCCTCGCGCAGGGCGCGCTGGCCGACACGTTGGGCTTGAAGTGGATCACGGTCGTCTCGGGGGTGCTGCTGTTCGCGGGCCTCTCGTGGCGATTGGTCGTCATCCGGTCTGACGGGCCGACCGTTGCCGGAGCGCGCTGGCCACGCCTCGCCAGCCGAACAACAGCACGCCGGTGACGATCGCGGTCACGACGATGAACGAGGTCGCGGTGCCACGGTCGAACAGCGTGTGCCGCAACAACATCCCCAGTGCCACGGTCACCAGCCAGACGGCGATGGCGGTGCGACGCGCGGTGGGTGCCCGCCACGCGCGTGACGCGATCCAGCTCACCGCAAGGGCGATCAGGAACGGCGCAGCCACCTTGGCGACCCCGACGAGCACCGACCCGCCCTCGTCGTGACTGCGCCGGCCGATCGCCACGAAGAGGAGGACCGACGCCACGTCGAGCGCCGCCGCCACGCCGGCGAGGCGCGCACGACGCGGGCTTCGCACTGCGTCCTGACTCGGCGCGACGGGCGCGAACGGGCGCGTCACAACTCGTGGAAGCTGCCGAGCTTGCCGCGGTAGAACAGCAGCGGCTCGGGATCCGCCGGATCGTCGACGTGCTCGAAGTCCTGGATCCGGCCCATCACGAAGTGGTGGTCACCCGCATCGACCACGCCTTCGATCGTGCAGTCCATCCACGCCAGCGCGCCGTCGATCATCGGTGAGCCGGTGATCGCCGCAGGCGTCCAGGCGACACCTTCGAACGGGTCCTCGATCCCGCTCTTGGCGAACTGCCAGCACAGCTCGGCCTGGTCGGCGCCGAGCACGTTGACGCAGAACGCCTTCGTCGGGAGGATCCCCTGCCAGCGGTCCGATGTGATCATCGGCAGGAACCCGACGAGCGGCGGGTCGAGCGAGACGGAGGCGAACGACCCGATGGTGAACCCGATCGGCCGCCCGTCGTCGGTACCGGTGATGATCGTGACTCCAGTGGGGAAGTGGCCAAGCACCCGGCGGTACTTCATGGGGTCGATGGTCATGACGGGATCGTAGACCGCGAAGTCCGCGTGGGAGCCTGTGCCATGGACGACAAGCCGGCGATCCGCCGCAGGATGCGGCTGCTGCGCGACCTGATCGACGATCGCCTGCTGCGCAGCGTGCAGTTGTGGGCCGCGGTCGCTGCGCTGGCGGAGTACACGTCGGCCACGGCGGTGATGGCGTTCGTCGGCACCCACGGCGAGCCCGACACGGATCCTCTGTTCGCCCGGCTCGAGCGCGACGGGAAGGTGCTGGTGCTGCCGCGGACCACAGGCGACCGGATCGAGCCCGCGCTCGTCGGCGAGGGCGTGCGCAACGGGGCGCTCGGCGTCCCCGAACCCCTCGGCGACGCGGTCGAGCCAGGCTCGATCGGACTGGTGCTCGTGCCGGGACTGGCGTTCACCGTCGACGGGGCGCGACTCGGGCGCGGCGGCGGTCACTACGACCGCTTCCTCGCAGGGTGTCCCGCGCCCTCGGTCGGGGTGTGCTTCGCCGAACAACTCGTCGACGAGCTGCCCGTCGCAGGGCACGACATCCGCGTCGGGCGAGTCGTCACCGCCTGAGGGCGCCGGACCGCCGCACGTCAGGTGGCGTAGTACTCGCGGCCGAGGTGGGTGATCTGGTCCTCGCCCATGATCCAGCGCAGGGTGTTCTTCAGCTTCGTCAGCTGGATGAACAGGTCGTGCTCGGCGTAGAGGCCCGGCGCCACCTGCGGGCTCTTGTAGTAGAAGCTCAGCCACTCCTGGATGCCGCCGAGCCCGGCGCGCTGGGCGAGGTCGCTGAACAGCACGAGGTCGAGCGCCAGCGGCGCGGCGAGGATCGAGTCCCGGCAGAGGAAGTCGACCTTGATCTGCATCGGGTAGTTCAGCCAGCCGAAGATGTCGATGTTGTCCCACCCCTCCTTGTTGTCACCACGAGGCGGGTAGTAGTTGATGCTCACCTTGTGGAAAACGTTGCCGTAGAGGTCGGGGTTCTTCGACGGCTCGAGGATGTCCTCCAGCACACCGAGCTTTGACTCCTCCTTGGTCTTGAAGTTCTCCGGGGCGTCGAGCACCTCGCCGTCGCGGTTGCCGAGGATGTTCGTCGAGTACCAACCGGACAGGCCGAGGCGGCGGGCCTTGAGCATCGGCGCGAGGACGGTCTTCATCAGCGTCTGGCCGGTCTTGAAGTCCTTGCCGCTGATGGGGATGTTGTGGTCCGTTGCGTACTGGCGCAGCACCGGCGTGTCGACGGCGAGGTTCGGGGCGCCGTTGGCGAACGGCACGCCTTCCAGCAGCGCGGCGTAGGCGTAGAGCATCGAGGGGGCGATCTGGTCGTCGTCGGCGTCGATCGCCTTCTCGAACGATTCCAGGTCCATGTGCGCGGGGCCGGGTTCGATGAAGATCTCGGTGCTCGCGCACCAGATCATCACGATCCGGTCGACCTGCTTGGCGTCGCGGAACGTGTTGATGTCCTCGCGGATCGCCTCCAACATCGCCCGCTTGCTGATGTCGCCCTTGGTGTGCTCGCCCGACAGGTTGCGCGCGTACTTCAACTGGAACGCGGCGCTCATCGGACGGATGTCGCGCAGCGTGTCGGCGATCGCCTCGATGTGCTTGCCCCCGTCGAGCACGCCGGCGCGGGACGCGGCGACGTACGCGTCGTCGGGGAACACGTCCCACGCGCCCCACACGATGTCCTCCAGCGCCGCCAGCGGCACGAAGTCCTTGATCAGCGGGCTGCGCGCATCGGTGCGCTTGCCGAGGCGGATCGTCCCCATCTGCGTCAGGCTGCCGATCGGCAGCCCCATCCCGCGCTTGACCAGCTCGACCCCGGCGATGAGGGTCGATGCCACTGCGCCGAGGCCGACCGTGAGCACGCCGAGCCGGCCCGTCGCGGGCGCGACCGTGGGTGACGGAGGTGTTGACATGGGCGACAGGCTAAGGGGTCGGGCTCGTACACTCGCCGTTCGTGCCTGCGCTTCCCGATCGGCCCGCCGCCTCGACGGGTCTCCCGTCTGCATCGTTCGCCACCACGGCCGGCGGGGCGATCGTGATGGACGGGTTGCGGCTGCGTGACGAGATCGTCGACGATCTGCGCGCGACGATCGAGGCCGCGGGTTCGCCCCCGGTGTGCCTCGCCACCGTCCTCGTCGGCGAAGACGGACCGAGCCAGCGATACGTGAAGATGAAGCACGAGCGGGCGGCCAAGGCCGGGATGATCAGCAGGAGCGAGACCCTGCCGGCCACCGCCGGCCAGGCGCAGGTCGAGGCGTTGGTGCAGCGTCTGGTCGACGATCCCGGCGTCCACGGGATCCTCGTACAGCTGCCGCTGCCGGGGGATCTCGATGAGGACCCGGTGCTCGCCCTGATCCTCGCCGACAAGGACGTCGACGGGCTCACGGTCGCATCGATGGGGCGCCTGGTGCGCGGCCTGCCGGGTCTCGTCGGCTGCACGCCGCTCGGGGTGATGCGGCTGCTCGAGCGCTACGGCGTGGCGACCAGCGGCAAGCGCGCGGTCGTCATCGGACGCTCGACCCTCGTCGGCCTGCCGCTTTCGCTGCTCCTCGCCCGCAAGGGCACCGACGCGACCGTGACGATGGCGCACAGCAGGACCGCCGACTTGCGCGACCTGTGCCGCGAGGCGGACATCCTCGTCGGCGCGGCCGGCCAGGCCGGGATCATCACGGCCGCGCACGTCAAGCCCGGCGCCGCCGTCGTCGACGTCGGGGTGTCACGCAACGCGGCCGGCATCGCCGGCGACGTGCTGTTCGACGAGGTCCAGGCCGTGGCAGGGGCGATCACCCCGATGCCGGGCGGGACCGGCCCGATGACCGTCGCCTGCCTGCTGGAGAACACGCTCAGCGCAGCACGGTTGCAGGGCGCGTTCCCGGCGTAGGCACCGGTTGCGTTCCGCGGGCCCGCCGGGTAACGGTGGGTGCATGAGCAGCGATGAGCAGGACAGTGCCGAGAGCGTCGACGAGGAGATGCTCGGCGAGGACGCGGTCACGAGCGACGAGGTCGGGTCGTTCGACGACGCGCCGGAGTCGCCCGTCGGTCTCCCGTTCGCCGACGCCGACGTCACCGACGAATCGCTCGCCGACCGCGTCGCCCGCGAGGAACCGGAGACCTGGGAGCTGCCCGCCGCATCGAGCGACGACGACGAGCTCGTGATCGTCGACAGCGACCTGCTCGAACGCCTGGACGAGGACGGCGACCTGGCCGAGCCCGACTGAAACGGTCGACACGCTCTGCCTCGCTCAGGCGAGCAGCGACGGCTGGATCGGGGCGGGGAAGCGCACGGTGTGGCGGGTGTCGCCGAGCAGCGCCTCCAATGCGCGCAGCTGATGGTCGATCTCCTCGACCCGCCGAGCGGGCACGGCCTGCAGCAGCCGGTGCGCGATGCGGCCGTCCTTGCGCTGCACCCAGGCACCGACGATCTCGCCGTCGACCCAGATCGTCGGCCCGCCGTTGCCGTTGCGGTCGAAGACATCCGCGCCGTGCTGGCCGAGGTACCAGGCGCGCTGCTTCCAGCCCATCGTCGTCGGGTCGAGTCCCGGGAGGACCGCTACCCAGCGGCCGGCTTGGACGTCCGCATCGACATCGTCGGCGAGCAACCACCCGGTCCCCTCGTCGAGCTGCACCTCTACCACGTCGAGCGCGGCGAGCGCGGCGCGCACGGCGCCGAGGGTCGAGCCGAGCCACCACTGCAGATCCTCGGTCGTGCCGGGTCCGAAGGCGTGGAGCCAACGCCGCACGAGCTCGGCGCGTGCCACAGCCGGATCGACGTGACCGACCCCGCCGGGCAGCAGCGCGTCCATCGGCATCCATGTGTACTGGCCGTTGATCCACGTGCCGGAGGGCCGGCCGCGCACGATCGCCCCGTCGAAGCCGAGCAGCAGCAGCACCCGCGTGTGTGCGGCGGGCGAGGCGGCGTAGGACTTGCCGACGGCCAGGTGCAGTGGCTTGGTCAGCTCCGGCACCTCGGCGCCGAGCCGTCGCGCGCCCGCCGAGCCGAGTCGGTGCAGCGCCGCCAGCGTGTCGGCCTTCGCGGCAGTCAGCCACGCGTCGCCGTCGTCGGCGATCCCGCTCGCTTCGACGAGCGCGGACATGCGCTTCCACTCGCCGCGCACCAAGCCGGTCGTGGATGCCGCGTGGGCGAGGCGGGTGACCTCCGGCGTCATCACCCACAGCGTGCGGCGCATCGCGTGGTGGCGGATGAGGGTGTGGGCGTCGTACAGCGCGGCCGACACCGCGTCCAGCGACGGGTGGATCATCCGCGCCGCCGCCGAGAGGTACACGCTGACTGGATCGCTGGAGTGCAGCGCGACGACGGAATCGGCGATCGCGGCGACGTCGTCGGTGTGCTCGCGCGTCGCCAGGCGATGGCGGACCGCCAGCCGGGCACGGCGTTGTGCCGTGCTGATCCGGGGCATCGTCATCTGGTGATTGTGCCGCGACCGCGCCATCGGGTTGCGACTGCACCAGCCGTCGTGGCAGAATCGATGGCGATGCGCGCCCGCCTGACCACCCTCGTCGTACTCATCGACTAGACGCACGTCCACATACGCGTGCGTCCTGGCCTCCCACACGGGAGGCCATTTCAGTTTTCGGGGCGATCTCGAACGCAGGTCACGGTCAGCCGAGCAGCAGCAAGCAGCACAGGAACGGAGCAGTGGGATGAAGATCACCGGGGCCCAGGCCCTCATCAAAGCGCTGGAGATGGAGGGCACCGAGGTGATGTTCGGCCTTCCCGGTGGGTGCATCCTGCCCGCCTACGACCCGCTGCTCGACAGCAGCATCCGCCACATCCTCGTGCGTCACGAGCAGGGCGCCGGCCACATGGCCGAGGGCTACGCGCACGTCACCGGCCGTCCTGGGGTGGCGATGGTCACCAGCGGGCCGGCGGCGACGAACATGGTCACCCCGCTGATGGACGCGTACATGGACTCGATCCCGATGGTTGCGATCACCGGCCAGGTGTCGACGTTCGCGATCGGCACCGACGCGTTCCAGGAGTGCGACACGATCGGGATCACGCGCAGTGTGACCAAGCACAACGAACTGGTGATGACCGCGCAGGACGTGCCGATGGCCGTGCGCCAGGCGTTCCACATCGCCACGACCGGACGCCCCGGCCCGACGCTGATCGACGTGCCCAAGGACGTGCTGCAGAACTCGATGGAGTGGCACTGGCCGACCGACGACGAGGTCGCCGACAGCCTGCCCGGCTACCGGCCGACCACCAAGGGCCACCCGCGGATGATCAAGGAGGCGGCGAAGCTGATCATGGCCAGCGAGCGGCCGATCCTGTACATCGGTGGCGGGATCCTCAAGGCCCACGCGGCAGCGGCGGTGCGCGAGCTGGCGGAGATGACCGACATCCACGTCGTCACGACGCTGATGGCGCGGGGTGCGTTCCCCGACTCGCATCCGCTGTGCCTCGGGATGCCGGGGATGCACGGCAACGCGACGGCGATCACGGCGATGCAGAAGGCCGACCTGTTGATCACGCTCGGGGCGCGCTTCGACGACCGGATCACCGGCAAGATCGCGACGTTCGCCCCGGAGGCGAAGATCATCCACGTCGACATCGATCCGGCGGAGCAGGGCAAGGTCCGCAAGCCGGACGTGCCGATCGTCGGCGACTGCCGGCAGGTGATCGAGGAGATCATCAAGGCGATCCGCGCGCTGCGCGACGGGGGCACCGAGCAGGCCGACATCGGCGCGTGGAAGAGCAGGATCAGCGGCTGGCGCGAGCAGTTCCCGCTGACGTACGAAGCCAGCGAGCCCGGTGAGGCGCTGAAGCCGCAGTACTGCCTCGAGCAGCTGCGCGACAACGCGCCCGAGGGCACGATCCTGGTCAGCGGCGTCGGTCAGCACCAGATGTGGAGCAGCCAGTACTGGCGGTTCGACGAGCCCTACACGTGGGTCAACTCCGGCGGCCTCGGCACGATGGGGTTCTGCGTGCCGGCGGCGATCGGCGCCAAGGTCGGACGGCCCGACCGGACCGTGTGGGCCGTCGACGGCGACGGGTGCTTCCAGATGACCGCCCAGGAGCTGGTGACCGCGTCGGTCGAGCGGATCCCGATCAAGGTCGCGATCCTCAACAACAGCTACCTCGGGATGGTCCGCCAGTGGCAGGAGATGTTCTACGACGAGCGCTACAGCGAGGTCTACCTCTCGCCTGAGCTGCCCGATTTCGCCAAGTGGGCCGAGGCGATGGGCTGCGTGGGGATCCGCGTCGACAGCCCGGAAGAGGTCCAACCTGCGATCGACAAGGCCAATTCGATCGACGACCGGCCGGTGGTGGTCGACTTCAGGGTCGACGCCCGCGAGAAGGTCTTCCCGATGGTCCCGGCCGGCGCCAGCAACGACGACGTCGTCCTCCCCGACGAGCAGCAGTCGCGTCGCGGAGGTCTGCGGTGAGCACGCCGATGGCCAACCACCACATCCTCTCCGTGCTCGTCCAGAACCGACCCGGCGTGCTCGCCCGCGTCGCCGGGCTGTTCGCGCGGCGCAGCTACAACATCTTCTCGCTCGCGGTCGCACCTGCCGAGGAGGAGGGTTTCAGCCGGATCACCATCTGCGTCGACGTCGAGGGCACCTCGCTGGAGCAGATCGTCAAGCAGCTGTTCAAGCTGATCGAGGTCGTCAAGATCAGCGAGCTCGACCCGCGGCGGTCGGTCGAGCGGGAGCTGCTGCTCGCCACGGTGCGCAGCGGAACGTCGCACGATGCCGCCGCACAACGCGGCCAGGTCGTCGAGCTGGTCAACATCTTCGAAGGCAAGATCCTCGCCGTCGGCGCCGACGCAGTGACCGTCAGCCTCGAAGGTCATCCCGACAAGCTCGACGACTTCGAGGATCTGCTGGTCGGGTATGGCATCGTGGAGCTGCAGCGCACCGGTCGTGTCGCGCTCCCGAAGATCGATCGTTCGGCGCGGTTGCGCGCCGTCAACACCAACAAGGGAAAGGCGGGCTGATGGCCGCGAAGATGTACTACGAGGCAGACGCCGATCCGTCGATCATCCGAGGTCGCAAGGTGGCGATCATCGGTTACGGCAGCCAGGGCCACGCGCACGCGCTGAACCTCAAGGAGAGCGGCGTGCAGGTCGTCGTCGGGCTGCGCGAGGGGTCGGGCTCGAAGGCGAAGGCCGAGGCCGCCGGGCTGACGGTGATGGGCATCGGCGAGGCCGCGAAGTGGGCCAACGTGATCATGCTGACGATGCCGGACACCGAGCAGAAGGCCACGTACGAGGAGTTCATCAAGCCGTTCATGCGCAAGGGCAAGGCGCTCGCGTTCGCGCACGGGTTCAACATCCGCTTCAAGCGCATCCGCCCGCCGAAGACCGTCGACGTGATCATGATCGCCCCCAAGGGTCCCGGCCATCTCGTGCGCCGGACGTACGCGGAGGGCGGCGGCGTGCCGTGCCTGATCGCCGTCCACCAGGACGCGAGTGGCGAGGCCCACGCGCTCGCGCTGAGCTACGCCGAGGCGATCGGCGGGGCGCGCGCCGGCGTGATCGAGACCAGCTTCTCCGAGGAGACCGAGACCGACCTGTTCGGCGAGCAGGTCGTGCTGTGCGGCGGGCTGACCTCGCTCGTGCAGGCCGGGTTCGACACCCTGGTCGAGGCCGGGTACCAGCCGGAGATGGCCTACTTCGAGTGCCTCCACGAGGTCAAGCTGATCGTCGACCTGATGTACGAGGAGGGCATCGCCGGGATGCGCTACTCGATCAGCGACACCGCCGAGTACGGCGACGTCACCCGCGGCCCGCGGATCGTCAGCCCGAAGGTCAAGGCGGAGATGAAGAAGATCCTCAAGGAGATCCAGTCCGGCAAGTTCGCCAAGGAGTGGGTGGCCGAGAGCGAGATGGGTCGGGCGCACTTCAACCAGCTGCGCAAGGAAGGCGCCGCGCACCCGATCGAGGAGGTCGGGGCCCGGCTGCGCTCGATGATGCCGTTCCTCGGGGCCGGCAAGCAGAAGGTCGCCGACGTCAGCGGCGGCTGACTGTCGCGAGGCGGCCCGTCGTCGTCTCGGGTGCGCTGGACGCCGAAATCTGACTTGATGGGTCGGGATTTCATGGAGTAGCGTTCGTGGCATGAGTGACGAGTGGGGTTTCGAGACGCGGCAGATCCATGTCGGGGGAGCGCCGGACCCGACAACGGGCGCGCGCGCCGTGCCGATCTATCAGACGACCGCGTACGAGTTCCGCGACTCGGCGCACGCCCAGAACCTGTTCGCGTTGGCCGAGATCGGCAACGTCTACACCCGGATCATGAACCCGACCCAGGGAGCGCTCGAGGCCCGGCTGAACAGCCTCGAGGGCGGGGTGACCACCGCCGTCGGGCTGCCGGGGGCGCTGGCCGTCGCCAGCGGTCAGGCCGCGACGATGCTGTCGGTGTTCACCCTCGCCAGCGCGGGCGATCACATCGTCTCCAGCCCGTCGCTGTACGGCGGCACGTACAACCTCTTCCACTACACGTTCCCGAAGCTCGGCATCGAGGTCACGTTCGTCGAGGACCCGGACGACCTCGAGCAGTGGCGCGCCGCGATCCGCCCGAACACGAAGGCGTTCTTCGGCGAGGTGCTGGCCAACCCGAAGAACGACATCTTCGACCTCGAGGGTGTCGGCAAGGTCGCCCACGACAACGGCATCCCGTTGATCGTCGACAACACGGTGCCGACGCCGTACCTGATCCGCCCGCTCGAGTGGGGCGCGGACATCGTCGTGCACAGCCTGACGAAGTTCATCGGCGGCCACGGGACGTCGATCGGCGGGGCGATCATCGACGGCGGCACGTTCGACTTCAGTGCCAGCGGCCGCTTCCCGAACTTCACCGACCCCGACCCGAGCTACCACGGCCTCGCCTACTGGCCGGCGCTCGGTCCTGGCTCGTACATCATCAAGGCCCGGGTGCAGATGCTGCGCGACATCGGCGCCGCCATCTCGCCGTTCAACGCGTTCATGTTCCTCCAGGGGCTGGAGACGTTGAGCCTGCGGATGGAGCGGCACTTCACCAACGCCGGCAAGGTCGCCGAGTTCCTGCTCGGCCGCGACGAGGTGGAGAGCGTCTCGTTCGCAGGTCTGCCCGCCAGCCCTTGGCACGACCGGGCCACGAAGTACGGGCGCGGCAAGGGCTACGGCAGCATCATCGCGTTCATCATCAAGGGCGGCCGCGAGGCAGGGCAGCGGTTCGTCGAGGCGCTCGAGCTGCACAGCCACGTCGCCAACATCGGCGACGTGCGCAGCCTGGTGATCCATCCGGCGAGCACCACCCACAGCCAGCTGACCGACGAGGAACAGGTCAGCACCGGCGTCCACCCCGGCCTGGTCCGGCTGAGCGTCGGGCTGGAGTCGATCGAGGACATCCTCGCCGACCTCGACGCCGGGTTCCGCGCCGCCAAGGCCTGACCGGGATCGATCTGCGCTCGCCGAATGCGGTCAGGAGCGGGTGAAGTCGGGTGGCCGCTTCTCGGCGAAGGCCGCCAGCGCCTCGCGGTGATCGCGGCTTGCCACCAGCACCGTGAGCTCCTTGCCGAGCATCGCGTCCATCTCGTCGGGGGACAGATCGAGCGCCCGATCGACGACCCGCTTCGTCGCCTCGACCGATAAGGGCGCCCGACTGGCGATCCGTTCTGCAAGTCGCAACGTTGCCGGCAGCAGGTCGTCCGGCTCGTGCACGTCCGTCACCAGCCCCCACCGTTCCGCCGTCTCGGCGTCGTGCGGCAGCCCGGTGAGCAGCATCGCCTTCGCGCGCGAGATGCCGATCAACCGCGGCAGCCGCGACGCGGAGGCCATCAGCCCGACATTGACGCCGGCGGCCGTGAACCGCGCCTCAGTGGAGGCGATGCGCAGGTCACAGCACAGCGCCAGCTCGAGACCGCCGCCGATGCACAGGCCGTTCACCGCCGCAACGACCGGTGCGCGCGAGGCGGCGATCCCGGCGATCACCGGACCGAACCCGCCCATGCTCCGCCGGCCGCCCGGCTGCGCCGGGTCGCGTGAGCCTTCCTTCAGGTCGGCGCCGCTGCAGAACGCCCGCCCGCGTCCGGTGAGCACGATCGCCCGGACAGATGCATCGGACTGCGCATCGACCAGCACCTGATCGAGGATCGCCAGCATCGTCGCGCTCATCACGTTGACCGGCGGGTGGTCGAGCTCGAGCATCACGACGCCTGGCGCGGGCGTCGTGACGTGGACGGTGTCGGTCACGAAGGACCGCCGTCACGATGGCGGCGCGAGCGGGCGACCGTCCCGCGGGCGACGAAACCGTCGATCTCCTCGGGCGTGTAGCCGGCGGCGAGCAGGACCTCGTCGGTGTGCTGTCCGCCGGCCGGGGCCCGCTGTTCGTAGCTGGCGTCGACGTCGTGGAGCCCGAAACCTTGCCCGACGAGCGTGATGTCGCCCTGCTCGTCGTCGTGGATCGTGCGCGCCATCCGCAGATGTTGCACCTGCGGGTCGGCGAACATCGCATCGATGGTGTTAACCGGGCCGCACGGGATGCCGGCGGCGTTGAGCAGCTCGATCCACTCGGCGACGGTGCGCCGGGCGATCACCGGCGCGATCGCCTCGTTCAGCTCAGCGCGGTTGGCGTGGCGGCCGCGCCCGTCGGCGAACCGCGGGTCGGCGAGCAGGTGCTCGGCTTCGGCCGCGCGGCAGAAGGCGGTGAACATCTTGTCGCCTGCGGCGGCCACGTTGACCGGCCCGTCCGCCGCGTCGAAGAGGCCCATCGGCACCGCAGTGGGGTGGTTGTTGCCCTCTTGGCCGGCGACCTCGGCCTCGACGAGCCAGCGGGCTGCCTGGAAGTCGAGCATCGCGATCTGCGCCTGCAGCAGCGACGTCGTCACCCACCGGCCCTCCCCGGTCACCTCGCGGTCGAGCAGCGCGGTGAGCACGCCCAGCGCGAGGTACAGCCCCGACGCGCTGTCGGCCACAGCGATCCCGGCGCGCACCGGGCCCTGGCCCGGCAGACCGGTGACCGACATCAACCCGCCCATCCCCTGGACGATCTGGTCGAGGCCGGGGCGGTAGCGGTACGGCCCGTCCTCGCCGAAGCCGGAGATGCTCCCGTAGACCACTCGTGGGTTGATGCGGCGCAGCGTCTCGTAGTCGACGCCGAGGCGTTGCTTGACGTCGGGCCGGAAGTTCTCGAGCACGACGTCGGCGTCGGCGGCGAGTCGGTAGAAGATGTCGCGACCCTCCGCCGACTTGAGGTCGATGCGGATGCTGCGCTTGTTGCGGTTGAGGTTCTGGAAGTCCGAACCGGCGCGCGCTCCGGCGATGTCGCCCGCGCCCCCGAGGGCCTCGACCATGACGACGTCGGCACCCCAGTCCGCGAACTGGCGGGCCGCCGTCGGACCGGAGCGGACACGGGTCAGGTCGAGCACCCTGAAGCGCGAGAGGGGTAGGGCCCTCATCCGGCGACCGCCTTGCGTTCGACGTCGTTGAGGAACGCCTCGACCATCGTGTTGAACGCGGCGGGCTCTTCCAGGTTGATCGCGTGGCCCGTGTGCGGATGGATCCACAGCCCCGCCGTCGGGATCGTCTGCTTCAGCATCAGGTTGGTCTGCAGGCACGGCTCGTCCTCGTCGCCGACGGCAAGCAGCACCGGGACGGTCATCGCCGCGAACTCGTCCTGGAAGTCGTACAGCGACGGGCGCAGCGCCTGGTACCTGGCCATCGTGTTGGCCATCCCGCGTGGCGAGTGCTCGCCGAGGTGGTCGACGAACTCCTGCCAGGCGCGTGGGTTCTTGCGCTGCAGCTGGATCCGGGTCGGAGCGCGCCCCATGTCCGCGGCCGTGTCGGTCATCTCGCGTGCGAGGAAGCCCTTCGCCGCCTCGGTGGCGAACTCCTTCCAGGTGTCGCGCAGCGGCGACGCCGACCCGGAGCCCGCGCCGGCGGCGACGACCGAGGTGACTCGCGTCGGGTGGCGCAAGGCGAACTGCAGCACCGCGTACCCGCCCATGCTCAACCCGACGACGTGGGCACGCTCGATGTCGAGCCCGTCCAGCACCGCCAGCAGGTCTGCCACCGAGCACTCCCACCCGTACTCGTCCGGGTCCTCGGGGACGTCGGAGGGCGGATAGCCGCGGGCGTTGTAGGTCACGCACCGGTGCGTGCGCGAGAACCAGCGCACCTGGTTCTCCCACTCGCGCAGGTCCGAGGCGAACTCGTGGGCGAAGACGATCGGCGAGCCCTCGCCCGTCGATTCGACGTGCAATCGCACCTTGCCGGAAAGCACGTGCGCCATCGGGACCTCCTCGTTGGGCATGTCACGATGATCGTCGCGCCGCTACTCGTCCGGCGGATCGGAGTCGTCGCGCTGCTCGCGCAGGAACCGCTCGAAGTCGGCGGCGAGGTCTTCGGCGGACGGCATCGCCGCCTCGGCGCGGTGGTCGTACTCGCGCTCGAGCATCCGCACGTAGGCGCTCGCCTGCGGATCCTCGGCGACGGCTTCGTCGTGCAGCGAGCGCCAGCGCATCGCTTCCACGGTGAGCCGGGCGTGCCCTGTGGGGACGCCGAGCACGTGCTCGAGGTGGCTGAGCAGGGCGATCGACGACTGCGGGTGCTTGGCGTTGCCGAGGTAGTGCGGCACGCCGACGCGCAGCGAGACGGCCGGGATGCCGGCACGGTCGAGCCGTTCCTGGAGCACGCCGACGAGGCCGGTGATCCCCTGGTACTGCGGGCGGCTCAGCCCGAGCGCCTTGGCCAGCCCGGCATTGGTGGTGCTGCCGACGACGAGCGGGAGGCGGGTGTGCGGCACGGCTTCGGCAGCCGCACCGACGGTGACCACCACCTCGGCGGCGACCGTCGTCGCCACCGAGACGATGCACTCGGCGAACGTCGCGTAGCGCAGGTGCGGCTCGACACCACTGAGCACGATGAGGTCGTGGCCGGTGTCGCCGTCGGGGTTCGGGTTGCGCGCGATCCGGAACTCGTTGTCCGGCCAGCGGGTGTGGCGCACACCGTCCTCGTCCAGCTCCGTCGTCGGGCGCTCCTGGGTGAAGTCGAAGAACGGATCAGGATCGATCGATGCGACGATGGGCGCGACCCGGTCAGCGACGAGGTGGTCGAGCGCATCTGTGGCCGCCTGGGCGACGTCGAACCAGCCACGCAGCGCGACCACCATGATCGGGCGGTGCAACGCAGGCTGGCGGTCGAGTGCCGAGGTGAGGACCGCGTCGACGTTCATCGCCGCAATTGTTCCACCACGTGGTCCACGCAGGCGGTGAGGGCGGCGACGTCGTCGGGTTCGACCGCCGGGAACATCCCGATCCGCAGCTGGTTGCGGCCGAGCTTGCGGTAGCTGTCGGTGTCCACGATGCCGTTGGCGCGCAGGGCCACGCACACCTGGTTGGCGTCGACGCCTCCTGCTGCAGGTGCGGCGAGGTCGATCGTGCCGACGACGGCCGAGCGCTTCGCCGGATCGTTGACGAACGGTGCGGCCCACAGGCGTTGCTCCGCCCACGAGTAGAGGTGCATCGCCGACGTCCGCGACCGCTCGACGCACCATTCCAAGCCGCCGTGGTCGAGCATCCAGCGCAGCTGCTCGTCGAGCAGCACGAGCGTGGCCAACGCCGGCGTGTTGTACGTCTGGTTGGCGAGCGAGTTGTCGAGCGCGATCTTCAGGTCGAGCGACGCCGGGACCCAGCGCGTGCCGGCCAGCCAGCGGATCCGCTCGAGTGCGGCCGGCGAGCAGGCGGCCAGCCACAACCCGCCGTCGCTGGCGAAGCACTTCTGCGGCGCGAAGTAGTACACGTCGACCTCGCTCGGCTGCCACGCCAGACCACCAGCGCCCGACGTGGCGTCGACGGCGACGAGCGCGCCGCCGGCCGGCCGGCGCAGATCCATCGCCACGCCGGTGGACGTCTCGTTGTGGGTCAGCGCGACCAGGTCGACGCCGTCGGCCACTGCGGTGATCGTCGGGTGGTCGCCTGGTTCGGTGCGAGTGATCACCGGGTCGGCGACGTGCGGTGCCGCGGTGGCGGCCTCGGCGAACTTCGCCGAGAACTCGCCGAACACCGCGTGCTGGCTGCGCTCACGGATC
The DNA here is from genome assembly GCA_038213195.1 of Acidimicrobiales bacterium. Taxonomy (GTDB): domain Bacteria; phylum Actinomycetota; class Acidimicrobiia; order Acidimicrobiales; family Ilumatobacteraceae; genus JAODBQ01. The sequence continues at coordinate 21,745 of JBBQTN010000026.1, forward strand.
AGCCCGAACGTGGCGACGTCCCAGAACATCGTGCTGCCGCCGTTGCCGATCACGATCTCCCACCCGTCGGGGAGGCCGAACAGGTCGACCAGCCCGCGACGCACCGATCCGACGAGGTTCTTGACGGGCGGCTGGCGGTGGCTGGAGCCGAGCAGGTGGGCGTTGGCCCTGCCGAGCGCCAGCACCTGCTCGGGGCGCACCTTCGACGGGCCGCAGCCGAAGCGCCCGTCGGACGGCAGCAGATCCCGCGGGATCGTGATGCTCGTCGGATCGACCGACTGGGTGCCCGTGGTGCTCGTTGTCGTCACCTTCCCAGTCTGGCGGGCCACCCTGCGAACCACCCTGCCCGATATCCGCCAGTCGGGCTGCGCGCTGCGGGGCGCGGTTCGGCGGTCGGGTGGGCGCGTGGTGTGCCAGGTGTTGGCACAGATCGCGCCCACCCATGATGGGAGCCGGGCGCCGGACCGCCGCTCGGCGCGCGATCGTGGACCCTCCCGGTGGGGTGGGGTCGAAACCGGCCGGAGTGGACGGGGGGTGGCGGGTAGGCTCGCCTGCCGTGAACCGTACGAGTGCGCGTCTCGCCGCCATCGCCGAATCGGCCACGCTGGCCGTCGACGCCAAGGCGAAGGCGCTCAAGGCGCAGGGCGAGAGCGTCATCGGCTTCGGGGCGGGCGAGCCCGACTTCCCGACTCCCCAGCACATCGTCGAGGCGGCGATCCGGGCGTGCTCGAACCCAGCGATGCACCGGTACACGCCGGCCGCCGGCCTCCCGGAGCTGCGCGAGGCGATCGCCGCGAAGACCAAGCGCGATTCGGGGTTCGAGTGCACCGGCGGTCAGGTGCTCGTCACCAACGGCGGCAAGCACGCCGTGTTCAGCGCGTTCGCTGCGCTCTGTGACCCGGGCGACGAGGTGCTCTGCCCGGCTCCGTACTGGACCACTTACCCGGAGGCGATCGTGCTCGCCGGCGGCATCCCGAAGGTGATCGACACCGACGAGGCGACCGGGTTCCGCGTCACCGTCGAGCAGCTCGAGCAGGTACGCACGTCGCGCACCAAGGCGCTGCTGTTCGTCAGCCCCGACAACCCGTCCGGTGCGGTGTATCCGCGCGACGAGGTCGAGGCGATCGCCCGCTGGGCCCTGGAGCACGGGGTGTGGGTGATCACCGACGAGATCTACGAGCACCTCACATACGGCCCCAACGAGTTCGTCTCGATGCCGTCGGTCGTGCCGGAGATCGCCGACCAGTGCATCATCGTCAACGGCGTCGCCAAGACGTATGCGATGACCGGGTGGCGGGTCGGGTGGCTGATCGGCCCGACCGACGTGGTCAAGGCGGCCGTCAACTTCCAGTCGCATTCGACTTCGAATGTCGCCAACGTCGCCCAGGCTGCAGCGCTCGCTGCGGTGAGCGGTGACCTGTCCGCAGTGGCGATGATGCGCGAGGCGTTCGAGCGCCGCGGCCGCACGATGCACAAGATGCTCAGCGAGATCGCCGGCGTCACCTGCCTCGAGCCGCAGGGCGCGTTCTACTGCTATCCGAACGTCAAGTCGCTGCTGGGTCGCGAGCTCAACGGCAGGATCGCGCACACCACGATGGAGCTCGCCGACCTCGTGCTCAGCGAGGTGCAGGTGGCGTTCGTGCCGGGGGAGGCGTTCGGCACCCCCGGCTACGCGCGGTTCTCGTTCGCCCTCGGCGACGACGACCTCGTCGAGGGCATCCGCCGCATCGCCGAGCTCGCCGACTCCTGATCCCGGCGTCCGCCGGCGCCATACGCTGGTACGGATTTGCCCAGAGATGGGCGGCACCGGTGCCAGCGTGGCCGATCCGAGCCCGCCGGCGCCTACAGGTGCGTAGCGAACCACGCTGTCGCGTCAGCGACCACCTTGGCGTGCGCAGGACCACCCGGATACACCTCGAAGTGCCCGCAGTCGTGCACGTCGAGCCGCTTCGGCTCGCCCGCCCTCGCGTACGCGTCATGCACCTGCTGCACCGGGATCAGGCTGTCGCTGGCCGCGGCCTGGATCAGCAGCGGCCGTGGCGAGATCAGCTCGATGAACATCGCGGGCTGGTACTCCGCGGCGCGGGCGACGCTCTCCAGCGACGTGGAGTTGAGCCACGTCTCGGCGCGTCCCGGTCCGGCGAAGAACTCGTACGAGTCCTCGGTCGGGAGCACGGACGGTTCGCCGGCGGGTGCGACGATCGGGATCGCGCCACCGGGCTCGCCGCGGTTGCGCGCGCTGTGGTCGGCGGCGAGCATCCCGAGCACCCCGCGGAAGCCGTCGAGACCGTTGAGCGCGATCAGCGATGCCGCCATGTCGATCGCCGGCACCTGGGCGACGACGACCTTCACCCGCGGATCGAGCGCGCCGAGGTAGAGCGCGTGACCGCCCGAGAACGACGTGCCCCACAGACCGATCCGACCTGCGTCGACGTCGGGCCGCTCCTCCAACCAGCTCAGCGCGGCGCGCAGGTCGTCGTGCTGCTCCTGCGGAACGATGCGGCCACGCGGCGCGCCGGAGCTGGCACCGAGGCACCGGTAGTCGATCACCAGCACGGCGAAGCCGGCATCCTGGAACGCACTGGCGAAGGCGTCGAGTCCCTGTTCCTTGACGGCGGAGATGCCGTGGCTCATCAGGACCGCCGGCTGCTCACCCTCACCGGGACCCGGATAGAACCAGCCCGCGAGCTCGAAGCCGCTGCTGGTGACCGTCACATCGGTGCGCATGCCGTCCACCTCCGACCGCGCAGAGTAGCCGCCGTCCGCGGCGTTCCCCGAGCCGAACGGATCAGGTGGTCGACGCGCCGCCGAGCATGTTCTTCAGGGTCTGCGCTGCGCCGAGCAGGCCGGCGCTCTCGTACGGGACGACGATCTTGGCGTTGTCGCTGTCGGCGAACTTGGACAGCGTGTCGAGCTGGAGGATCGCGATCGTCTGCGGCGTCGGCGCCGCCGACTGGATCGCGCCGTAGATGCTGGCGATCGCCTGGGCGCGGCCCTCGGCCTCGAGGATCGACGCCTGCCGGTTGCCCTCGGCGCGCAGGATGGCTGCCTCGCGCTCGCCCTGGGCGGCACGGATCGCCGCCTTCGCGGCGCCGTCGGCGATGTTGATCGCGGCTTGCTGGTTGCCCTCGGACTGGAGGATCTTCGCCCGCTTCTCCTGGTCGGCCGTCTTCTGCAGCGCCAGCGCCTGGAGGATCTGCGGCGGCGGGGCGATCTCGACGATCTCGATGCGGCTGATGCGGATGCCCCACTTGTCGGTGACGGCCTCCATCATCGACTGCACGTCGACGTTGATCCGCTCGCGCTCCGACAGCGCCTCGTCCAGCGACAGGGTGCCGATCACCGAGCGCAGTGCGGTGCGCGCCAGGGCATCGATGGCCACGTCGAACTGGGCGATGCTGAACAGCGCCTGCTTGGCGTCGACGATCTGGGTGAAGATCGTCGCGTTGACGGTGACCACGACGTTGTCCCTCGTGATCACCTCCTGGCGGTCTCCGGTGCGCGGGATCTCGCGCATGTCGACCCGCTGCAGCCCGTCGACGAACGGAGCGATCACGACGAGGCCCGGCTCGTGCGTCTTGCGGTACTCGCCGAGGCGCTTGACCACGCCGACCTCGCCCTGCTGGACGATGTTGATCATGTTCTTGAGCATGACCAACACGACCAGCGCGACGATGGCCGCGACCACTATCCCGCCGACTGCGACGGGACCGATTGCAATCATGTGAGTTCCCTCTCTGGGACTGACTTCACGGTCAGCGTGGTTCCGCTGACCGACACCACGACGACGCTGGTCGCCGGGGCGATGGGCTTCTCGTCGGCCGCAACGGCGAGCCACGTCTCGCCGAGCAGGCGCACGTGGCCGCGCTCGTGGAACGGCACCTCGTCCACGGTCATCCCCCGAGCACCGACGAGGCCGCCGTGGACGCCGTTGATGACGACGCCGTCGTGGCGTCGGGCGAAGGCCTTGCTGACGTACGGGCGCACTGCGACGACACCGACCGCGGCGACACCGGCGGCGGTCGCCAGCTGGGCCCCGACAGCGTTGGGGGCGACGGCGGACACGACGACGGCGGCCGAGGCGCCGGCCGCACCGAAGATGGCGAAGAACGCGAGGTGGTGCATCTCGACCGCGAGCAGCAGCGCGGCCACCACGATCCAGACGACGAGCACGTCGCATCCTCCTCTGGAGGGCTGACCGGTGCCGTGCGCCGGACGTTGCCTCCTCTGTTCGAACGATAGGCCCGGAGTTGCGATTCGCGTCGGCAACCCGTTCCGCCGACCTCGAGGCAGGGTCAGCCGAACCATTCGGCGAACGTCGGCACCTCGGTGACGCCGGCGCAGGCCATGGCCACCAGCGGGACGGCCGCCATCGCCCCTGAACCCTCGCCGAGGCGCATCTCCAGGTCGAGCAACGGCTGCTTGCCGAGCCGTTCGAGCAGGCGCCGGTGCCCCGGTTCGGACGAGCAGTGACCGACGAGGCAGTGGTCCAGTGCGCCCGGGGCGATCAGGAACAGCGGCCACGCGGCGGCGGTGACGACGTACCCGTCGATCAGCACAGGCAGCTGGCGATGCCGCGCCGCGATGATCGCCGCAGCCATCGCGACGAGCTCCGCGCCGCCCAACTCGCGGAGCACCTCCAGCGGATCGAGCACTCCGGCCACCCGATCGATGCTCTGGCGGACCGCCTCGCGCTTGCGCGCCAGCCCGGCGTCGTCGACGCCGGTGCCTCGCCCGACCCACGCCGCGACCTCGCCGCCACCGAGGGCCGCCGCGACCGCCGCAGCGGAGGTGGTGTTGCCGATGCCCATCTCGCCCAGCACCAACAGGTCGGCATCGAGCCGCTCCACCGCGGTGCGCCCGGCCTCCATCGCCTCGTCGAAGCGGGCCTGGTCCATCGCCGCCTCGAAGCGGATGTCGCCGGTCGGCCGGCCCACGCCGACGTCGATCGCCTGCACCGTCGCGCCGGCGACGTGGGCGAACGCGGTGACCGTCGAGCGGCCGGCGCGATACGCAGCGAGCATCGCCGCGGTGACGTCGACGGGGTACTTGCTGACGCCGGCCGCCGTCACACCGTGATCCGCAGCGAAGATCACGGCGGACGGCCGCCGCACCGCCGGCTTGGTGGTCTCCTGCCATCGCGCCACCCACGCAGCCACCTCGTCGAAGCGGGCCAGCGCGCCGGCAGGGCGGAGGATGTCGGCTGCTCGCGCCCTGATCGCATCGGCGGCGGACTCGTCACCGTCAGGCAGGGTCATGAGCGCGGAGGTCAGCCAGTTGTCCACAGCAGCAGCTCCCACGGCGGCGCAGGCGGAGGGCCCGCCCGACGACCTCGCGCAGGCTAGTCCCGCCCGGCGGTGGCGAAAGATGAGAACGGCGGGTCAGGCGGAGGGCACGTACCAGTCGTCGCCGCCGAGGCAGTGCACCGACTCGCTCGGTCCCCACGTCCCGCGGAAGTACGGGATGACCTGCCCCGGGTTGTCCAGTGCGGGTTGGACGACGCGCCAGGTCTGCTCGACGACGTCCTCGCGGGCGAACCGGCGCGGCGAGCCCTGCAGCGCATCGCCGATCAGCCGCTCGTAGGCGTCGCGCCGCGCCCCGAGCGCGGATGCGAAATCGACCGCGACGTCCACGTTCTGGCTGTCGAGCGCCTCGCCGGGCGTCTTCGCCTGCAGGGTGAAGGTGACACCGTCGTTGTTGCCGAGCCGGAACCGCACGAGGTTGCGCTCGGGCACAGGACCGCCGGCCTCGTCGAACAGCATCCGCGGCGGCTCGCGGAACTCGACCACGACCTCGGTGGCGTTCGCCGCGAGCGCCTTGCCGCAGCGGACGTACCACGGCACGCCAGCCCATCGCCACGAGTCGATCTCCAAACGGGCCGCCACGAACGTCTCGGTCTGCGAGTCAGCGGCGACGCCCGGCTCGTCGCGGTAGCCGACGTACTGGCCGCGCACCAGGCACGACGGGTCGATCGGGCGCATCGCGCCGAAGACCTTGGCCTTCTCGTCCTGGAGGTAGCTCGACTCCGGCCCCACCGGAGGTTCCATCGCGACGAGCGCGGCAACCTGGAGGAGGTGGTTCTGGAGCACGTCGCGGATCGTGCCGACACCGTCGTAGAAGCTGCCGCGACCCTCGACACCGATCGTCTCGCTCATCGTGATCTGCATGCTGCGCACGTAGTTGCGGTTCCACACCGGTTCGAGCAGGGAGTTCGAGAAGCGGAACACGAGCAGGTCCTCGACGCTCTCCTTGCCGAGGTAGTGGTCGATGCGGAAGATGCGCTCCTCGGGGAACACCGCGTGCAGCGTGACGTTCAGCTCGTTGGCGCTGGTCAGGTCGCGGCCGAACGGCTTCTCGACGACGATCCTGCCGCGTTGGTTGAGCCCCACGGACGCCAGCCACGTGGCCACCTCCGGGAACATGTCCGGCGGGATCGCCATGTAGAACACCGCGCACTGGCTGCGGTGCTCGTCGAGCGTGTCGACGAGCGACTTCCACGTCGCGGGATCGGAGTAGTCGCCCTGGATCAGATCGAGGCGTTCGAGCAGCCGGGCGACGATGGCCGGATCGGCGGTCGGCTTGGCCGCCAGGATGGAGGAGCGCGCGTGGTCGCGGAACGAATCGTCGGTCCAATCGCTGCGCGCGACGCCGATCACCGGCACCTTGAGCAGCCCCGATGCCTCCATCGAGTAAAGCGACGGGAACAGCTTGCGCTTGGCGAGGTCACCGGTGGCGCCGAACAGGACGAGCGCATCCGCCACCGGTTGGTTGTCGGTCATCATCGCCCGGCCTCGGTCGTCGCGGGGGCGTTCGTGCCGGGCGCAGCGGCGAGATCGACGGTCGGCTCGCGGGTGCTCGGATGGCCGGCGTTGGGGTCGCCGGTGTTCGGATCGCGTGCCGTGGCATCGCCGGCACCGGTCTCGCCGGTCACCGCCGCTGTCGCCGCCGCGGTCGGCACCTCGACGTGTCCTCCGAACTGGGCACGCATCGCCGAGAGCAGCTTGTCGGCCATCAGCCCGTTGCCGCGCGACGTGAACCGGGCGAACAGCGCAGTGGTCAGCACGGGAGCGGGCACGCCCTCCTCGATCGCCGCATTGATCGTCCAACGACCCTCGCCGCTGTCACTGACGTGACCTTGGAACCCGCTCAGGTCCGGGTCGGAGTACAGCGCGTTGGCGGTCAGGTCGAGCAGCCAGCTGGCGACGACGCTGCCCCGACGCCAGACCTCGGTGATCGACGGGAGATCGAGCTCGTACTGGTAGTACTGCGGGTGGGTCAGCGGCGCGGTCTCGGCGTCCTTGGTGTGCTCGTGGACGGTGCTGCCGATGTTCGCGTTGGCGAGGATGTTGAGCCCTTCCGCGTAGGCCGCCATCAGCCCGTACTCGATTCCGTTGTGGACCATCTTGACGAAGTGGCCTGCACCGGAAGGACCGCAGTGCAACCATCCGCGCTCGGCGCTGATCGGATCGCCCTCGCGACCGTGGGTGCGCGTCGTGGTGGTGGCGTCGAAGCCGGGCGCGAGCGTGTCGAAGATCGGCGCCATCCGCTGCACCGCATCATCGGCGCCGCCGACCATCAGGCAGAAGCCGCGCTCCAGACCGAACACGCCACCACTCGTGCCGACGTCGACGTAGTTGATCTTGTGCTGGCTCAGCGGACCACTGCGGTCGACGTCGTCGCGGTACCATGAGTTGCCGCCGTCGATCAGCGTGTCGCCCGCCTGCAGGAGCGGCGCGAACGTCGCGATCGTCTGGTCGACCAGCGCAGCGGGGACCATCAGCCAGATGTTGCGCGGCGCGTTCAGCGAATCGACGAGCGCTTGCGGGGTGCGCGCGCCGCGGATGCCCTCCGACTCGAGCGTCGCCACGGCGGCCTCGGAGACGTCGTAGCCGACGCAGTCGAAGCCTGCCCTGTGCAGCCGGCGCACCATGTTGGCGCCCATCCGGCCGAGGCCGACCATGCCGAGCTGGACGGACGGCGCAGGGAGTGGGGTGATCGTGGGCGGGGGGAACGGCGATCCGTCGGACATGCCGCACAGGTTGCCACGTCCGCGCCGGGGCGATGTCTGCGGGTCACTCGTTGGCGGTGAAGTGCAGTGCGCCCTGGTCGTGGATGCGCTGCATGAACTCCGAGCCGTACGCGTCGAGCGGTGCGCTGCGGACCATCTGGTCGAGCAACGTCGCGTCGTCGCCGACGAGGATCCGCCACTCGTTGTTGCGGACCCCGTTGAGGATGATCGTCGCCGCCCCGGCGGCGCTGAGCGGAGCGTTGTCACGGAACGCCTCGGCACGCTGCTGCAAGCTCTGGCGGATGTCCTCGTCGCTCGCGCCGCCGACGTCGAGGCCCGACCGGGCGAGGCGGCGGCGGACCTCGGCGACCTGCTCGACGGTCAGCTCCTTCGGGTTGTGGCCGTGGATCTTGCTGGAGTTGATCGCGATCGACGTGCCGATGTGCCCCGGCATCACGACCGAGGCGCGCAGGTGGGGGGCGTTGATTCGGAAGTCGACGATCAACGCCTCGGTGAAGCCCTTCACCGCGAACTTCGCCGCGCTGTAGGCGGTGTGGGCGATGTTCGGGCCGAGGCATGCCCAGAACCCGTTGACGCTGCTGGTGTTGACCACATGACCCTCGTCGGCCGCGAGGAGCATCGGCATGAACGCCCTCGTGCAGTGGTACACGCCTCCCCAGCAGACGCCGAAGGTCTTGTCCCACTCGGCCCGGTGGTCGACGACGATGCTCCCGCCGCCGCCGATCCCGGCGTTGTTGAACAACAGGTTGATGTGCTCGGTGGCCTGGTCGACGGCGACCGCGTCGCGGAACGCGAGCACCTGCCGCTCGTCGGACACGTCGGCGACGAACGTCGTCACCCGGGTCGCCGGCGAGGCGGCGGCGCACAGCGCCGCGGTCTCGGCCATGGTCTCCTCCGACACGTCGCACATCGCGACGTTGCAGCCCTCGGCGGCGAGCTGGCGGACCAGCTCCCTGCCCATCCCCGTGCCACCCCCGGTGACCACTGCCAGCCGACCACTGAATCGCTCCATGGTGTGACAGTAGAGGCGCCGCCGCCGGTGCGGGGGACCGGGGCGGACGGGTTCTCAGCCGAGCTGGCGCATCGCCGGACGCGACCATGGCACGGCGTGCACGGTGAGCCGCGCGTCGGTGATCACGCACGCGCCGGCACTGACGATCATCGGGTTGATGTCCACCTCGACGAGTTGGGGATGGTCGGCGACGAGGTGGGAGATGCGGACGAGCGCGTCGATCACCGGGTCGGCGGGGAGGTCAGCGGCGGCGAGTGCTGCGCCGACCGAGGAGGAGTGCACGAGTGCGCTCGCGGCGTTCATGGACAGCGGCGCGAGGCGGGACGTGCGGCGGTCGCGGGGGATGTCGAACTGCTGGCCACCGAGGTCGACGGTGACGATCGAGCCGACCAGTTCGTCGACCGTGCAGCGGACGCGCACGTCGACGCCGGGGACGATCATCCGCTGGACGATCAGCTCGTCGGCGTCCGCCCCGAGCCAGCCGCGGATCGTCGACACGGCCCGCGCCACGGCCGGCCCGTCGGGCAGGTCGAGGGCGATGCCGGCCTGTGCCGAGCGGCCGATCCTGCGGTGCGTGGCCTTCAGCACGACCGGGTAGCCCAGCCCGTCGGCGACCTCGGCAACGTGGTCCGGCTCGCCGCCCGCGACCAGTGCGGGGGCAGTGGCGAGGCCGTACGCGGCGAGGACGGCCCACGTCCTGCCGAGATCGAGCTGCGTGGCCCCCTCGGCGATCGCGTCGGCGATCGCCGACGCAGCGCTCGCTGCGTCGACCTCCGTCTCCTCGTCGGAGTGGGCCTCGGCCTCCTCCGCCCGCCACTGCGCGTACGTGCGCATCTTGCCGAGCACGTACGCGGCGTTCTCCGGGAACGAGAACGTCGGCACCCGTGAACCGGGCAGCAGCCTGCCGTCGTCGTGACCGAGCATCACCGCGAGCACCGGCTTGGCGCGGCCCTGCGCCGCCGCGTCGATCTCGCGCGCGGGTCCTGCGCTCGTCGCCAGCGGCGGCGCGTGGACGACGAGCACGGCGTCGACGCCGGGATCGTCGATCGCAGCGCGCACGGCCGCGCCGAAGTCGCCGTGCGTCGAGCGGAAGTCGAGCGCGATCGCAGGCTCGACCACCCGCAAGCCGGCGGTGACGAGCGCGTCAGCGGCGAGCACCCCGGGGCTGCGCGAGTTCGTCAGGACGACGACGTTCGACCCCTGTGGGAGCGGTTGATCGGCGAGCACGCGCACGACGTCCAGCATCGGGCGGACACCGGCGACCTCGATCAGGCCGGACTCCTGGTACAGCGTCGCGCCGCCGGAGCCGGCGGCCGCTGCGCCGGCGCGCACCGCGACGATCGGACGCGATCGGCTGACCCGTCGGGCGATGCGCGCGAACTTGCGCGGGTTGCCGAACGACTCGGTGTACATCGCGATCACCTTGATCCGTTCGTCGTCCTCCCAGAACTGCAGCAGGTCGTTGCCGCTGACATCGCTCTTGTCGCCGAGCGAGACGAACCACGAGATGCCCATCGACAGCCGGTCTGCGAGCTGCAGCAGGGACGCGCCGAGCGATCCCGATTGCAGCGAGATCGCCACTCCTCCCGAGGGGAGGTCGACGTTGACCAGCGCCGCCTGGATCCCGCTGGCGGGGTCGGGGGAGGCGATGCCCATGCTCGCCGGGCCGATGATCCGCACCCCGTTGCGACGGGCGTGGTCGATCAGTGCGGCGACGTCGATGTCGTCGTCGACGGCGGTGATCACCACCAGGCCACGCACGTGCTTGGCGATGCACGACTCGATCGTGGCGACCAGCTCGTGCGACGGAACCGCGATCACCGCGAGCCAGATGTCGTCGTCGATGTCGGTGACGGAGGCGTAGGCGCGCCGTCCGCCGACGGTCGCGTGACGTGGGTTCACCGGGTACGCCGCGCCGGCGAACCCGGACGTCACGTTGCGCCACAGCTCGTGCCCGGCCGTGTCGGGCCGGTCCGACGCACCGATCACCGCAACTGTGCGCGGCAGGAGGAGCCTGGCAACTGCGGAGCTGTCGGCTCGGTGCTCACGCTGCTCAACGGAACCGATGAACTGCTCGGTGTCGCTCAACGAGAACTCAAGCTCGGTGACGCCGCTGTCGAAGTGGCGCTTGATCGGCCAACCAGCGCGGCCGAAGACGCGCAGCATCGCCTTGTTCTCGTAGAGGACCTCGGCGGTGAAGCGGCTGATCCCGTTGGACCTGGCGATCGCGGCGAGGTGCTCGAGGAGGAGCGTGGCGATGCCCCGACCGCGCTGGCGGTGATCGACCATGAACGCGACGTCGGCGTCGTCGCGTCCTGCGAACCGCTCGTAGCTCGCCCAGGCGATGAACTCGCCGCGGTCCTCCATCACCAGCGCCACCCGGTCGTGGAAGTCGACGTCGGTGAAGTGGGCCAGCTCCTTCGGGCTGAGCGTCGGCTTCGCAGAGAAGAACCGGAGGTACAGGTCTTCGCGAGGCTGTGCCTCGTGGAACGCGAGGAGCGCCGGTGCGTCGTCGACCGTCATCGGCCGGATGAACGCGGTGTCGCCGTCGGCGAGGACAGTGGCCGCCGCCCACTGCTGGCGGTCATCGGATCCGCTGGCGTCCACGAGACCAGTCTGGCGCGCCCCGGCGCCAGCCGATCAGGTCGTGACGGATGACGCTCCCTCTGGCGACTGGGCGCGGGCGGGGACCGGTCCAGTCCGGCGAGGTTCGTGAAGCGCGTCGTGCATGCACCGGGCGTGGTCGCCGCTCACCGCGGCCGCGGCACGATTCGCCGGGGTGAGTGGTGACAGCAACCGGTGGGGTGCAGACCAGAAGGCCGAGGGACCCCCCCGGCCCGCTACAGGTGGGCGGCCGCAGCCGACGTCGTGCTGGTCGTAGGGGTGGCGGTCGATGTCGTGCTGGTCGCGGTCGATGTCGTGCTGGTCGCGGTCGTGGTCGTGCTGGTCGCGGTCGAGGTCGTGAGGGTGGCAGGCGATGTCGTGCTGGTCGCCGTCGTGGTCGTGGCGGTCGATGTCGTGCTGGTGGCGGGGGTCGATGTCGTGCTCGTCGGGGTCGCGGTCGATGTCGTGCTGGTCGCGACCGGCGTCGTGCCGGACGGCTCGGCCGTGGCCGGTGAGGCGGGTGATGTGCTGGTCGTGTCGCCGCGCTGGGCGGGGGCGAGCGAGGTGGGCGAAGGCGCGTCGGTGTCCGAGGGATCGAGCGTGGCGGAGGAATCGAGTGTCGTCGGCGGCTCGTCGGCAGGCGGGGCGACGAGGTCGGCGGTGGTGAACGCCGGTCGGTAGCGCTCGGGATGGGGCCACGCATCGCGCAGCATGTCGCGTGCGTTCTGCGAGTAGCTGACCAGGAGCCGGCCGTCGGCGTCGAGCCACGGCATCAGGTGGGCTTGGTACGTGTTCATCGACGCGTCGCCGTCGTCGTGCGGGGTCAGGTCGCGCACGTCGGTGGTGGTCCACGGCCCCCACGGCTGGTTGGCGACGTCGACGGCGAGCTGCTCGCCCCAGTAGCCGTCGATCTTGGTGACGGCCACCCACTGGCCGTCGACGAAGCGGGGTTGCATCGGGTTCTCGACCCAGTAGCGCTGCGAGATCGGTTGTGCCTGCGTCGCGTCGGCGCTCCAGCCGCCCGCGGTGAAGTACTCCGGAGCGTCGTCGAGCTCGCCGTCGGGGACGCGAGCGAGGAACACCTTCGTCGCCGAGTGCGGACCGTTGCCGTACCCTCCCTCGCGGTCGAGGTCCTGTTCGAAGGTGTTGCCGAACAGGTACGTGTACTGGCCGTCGCTGGCGACTGCGTAGCCATAGATCGGCGAGGCGCCGGCGTTGGGAGCGGCGCGGAAGTCGAGCGGTGCCAACGAACCTGGGCTGTACGTGGCCAGCCAGGTCTGGGTGGGATGCCAGCCGAGCCCGTCGCCCGATCCGGGGTCGGGGTCCTTGTGCATCTCCACCCAGAAGACGCGCAGCTGGCCGTCGACCAGCTCGCCGCCCATCGGCCAGAACCACGTCGAGGCGACGCTCTCGCCGGTGCCCTGCTCGAACGACGCCGGGCGTGTCGCCGTGCCACGCGTGTACAACGTGAAGCACGCGCCGTCCTGCACCATCGCCGCGTTGTGGACGAACGCCGCCTGGCCGAGCTGGGTCGCCGCGCCCGACTGGTCGATGAACATGTCTTGGAACAGCCACAGGTACCGGCGACCGCCGAGCGGGTAGACATGCTGGTAATCCATGCCCATCACTGGCCCGATGCGCGCCCCGAAGAACGCGCCGAGCGCCGTAGCAGACGTGCCGGACGCGCAGCCGAGGTTCGTCGTCACGAAACCCGCCGCGTCGGTGCGCACAGACGCGGCCCATGGCGGGGCCGGCGCGGCTGGTACGGAGTCCTGCGTGGCGCCGGGGATCGAGCGGTTCGCGGGTTGCGCGGCACGACTGCCCGCTGACGTCGCGGCGCCTGCCCCGGGCGACGAAGTGGGCGGGGAGCCGACGACGGGACCGGCGCGCGCAGGTGCAGTGCTCTCGGTCGGCGCGGTCGTCGGGATGCTCGTGCCCGGCGCTGCTGCGGCGGTCGTGGAGGACGCACCGACGCCCGCTCCGGCGGCCTCGCCAGGAGCGCGGCCGGCACCGACGCCAGCTCCGGCAGCCTCGCCCGGCGCGCGGCCGATGCCGACGCCGGCTCCGGCAGCCGTGCCCGACGCGAGGCCAGCGGTCGCGCCGGCGGCCGAGGCCGGCGTCGGCGTGTCGGGCGCGAGTTCGGCGTCGTGCCGGGAGGCGGCGGCCGTCGGATCGGCCGCCGTCAGCCAGCGCGGGTTGCTGGACGCGCCGCCGGCGCGACCAGCGATGAGCAGCGATGCGACCGCCAGCAACGCGCCGACGACGATGGTCGGTGACCGCCGGTGACGGTTGGCGGGGACCACGACGATCTCGGCGGGCCGGCACCGCGACGAAACAGGACGGGCAGCCTTCCCCGCCGCGTCGAAGGTCGCAAGGGAGGCTGCGGGCGTGGCGTCGTCGCTGTCGCAGGCCGTCAGGTCGGTGCCGGGCTCGACGACCGGCTGCTGGGTCGCCGCCGCCCCGTCCACGCGTGTCCGAGGCGCCGGCGAGATCACCGGGAAACGTTACGTGGGCGCGACCGGCACCTGGTCGCGCAGTTCGCGCTTGAGCACCTTGCCACTGGCGTTCTTCGGCAGCACGGTGACGAGCCACACCGACTTGGGGACCTTGTAGCCGGCCATGCGCTCGCGGCAGAAGCCGATGATCTCCTCCGGCTCGACGTGCTGACCGTCGCGCAGGACGACGGCGGCGGCAACGGCCTCGATCCACCTCGGGTCGGGCACGCCGAACACAGCGACCTCCGACACTGCGGGGTGCTGGTAGATCATCTCCTCGACCTCGCGGCTGGCGACGTTCTCGCCGCCGGTCTTGATCATGTCCTTCTTGCGGTCGACGACGGTGAGGAAACCTTCTGCGTCGATTACGCCGAGATCGCCGGAGTGCAGCCACCCGTTGCGGAACGTGTCCGCCGTCTTGGCCGCATCGTTCCAGTAGCCGAGCATCGCCTGCGGGCTGCGGTGGATGATCTCGCCGATCGTGCCGGGCGGCACCGGCGCGTCGTCGTCGTCGACGATCAGCGTCTCGACGTTGAGCACGGCGCGCCCCGCGGAACCGGCTTTGCGCTCCTGGTCCTCCGGCGCGAGGAAGGTGGCCAACGGGCTCATCTCCGTCTGCCCGTAGAGGTTGAACAGGGCGACGTCGGGCAGTCGGCGGATGATCTCGCGCAGGACTTCGACCGGCATGATCGACGCGCCGTAGTAGCCCTTACGCAACGAAGACAGGACCCGGGTGTCGAAGTCCGTGTGGCCGAGCAGCGAGATCCACACCGTCGGCGGGCAGAACAGCTTGGTCGCCCGCTCGCGCTCGATCGTCTCCAGCAGCAGCGCAGGATCGGGACCCGGCAGCACGATGCTCGTCGCACCGAGGTACAGGTCCGGCATCAGGAACGC
>JBBQTN010000027.1:0-36506 GCA_038213195.1 Acidimicrobiales bacterium
TCAACGCCACGATGCAGGGCTCCATCGGACCCGGTGTGCTCGCAACCATGACGCCCGCCGCCGTCGACGAGAAGGTCGCGATCGTGCGCGCCGCCGCCGGCGAGCGGCTGGGTCGGATCGAGATGAACGTGCGCGCGTTCATGGTCCGCGTCACCGACGATCGCGCCGCGGCCGTCGCCGAGCTCGCGTCGATGTTGGATCAAGAGGAGTCCGTCGTCGAGGAGACGCCGTTCGCCCTCGTCGGCAGCCCGGCGAGCATCGTCGAGGATCTCCTCGCGAGGCGCGAGCGGTGGGGCTTCTCCTACGTGATCATCGGGCCGGAGGACGTCGACTCGTTCGCCCCTGTGGTCGCCGAGCTCGCCGGCCACTGACCGATGTCACACACGGTCGCGCTGTGCGGCGCGGGCTGGATCACCGCCGCACATGCCGCTGCGGCGCGCGCCAACGGCGACCGGGTCGTCGCGGTCGCGTCGCGCACGGCGGCGCGCGCTGCCACCCGCGCCGCGGAGCTCGGCACCACGGCGGTCGCCTACGCCGACCTGCCGGCCGGCGCGGAGATCGTGATCGTGGCGACCCCGCCGCAGTGCCACGCCGCCGACGCAATCCGGATGCTCGAGGCCGGCGCGGCGGTGCTCGTCGAGAAGCCGCTGTGTCGCACGCTCGACGAGGCCGACGCGATGGTCGCCGCCGCGGCCGCGCACGGCCAGCGGCTGCTCTACGGCGAGAACCTCGCGTACGCGCCCGCGGTGCAGGAGATGGTCAGCCGGGCGGCCGGCATCGGCGCGCTCACCCACCTCGAGGCGCAGACAACGCAGGGCCGGCCGACGTGGGGCGACTTCACCACCGACGAGTGGGGTGGCGGTGCGCTGTTCGACCTCGGCGTGCACCCGCTGGCGATCGTGCTGCTGATCGCCGGCGCGGCTGGGCAGGGCCGTCCGCACTCCGTCGCGGCAACGCTGCGCGGCGGCACAGGGCACGGCTCGGACGAGCACGCCGATCTGACCCTGCACTACCCGTCCGGCCTGCGCGCTCACGTCGTGTCCAGCTGGCAGGGCGGACCCGACGCGGTGTGGGAGGTGGAGACGGCGAGTGCCTCGGGCGTGCTCCGGCTGGAGCTGCTCCCCACGCTCGCCCTCGAGCACGACGGCGAACCCGTCGCCCTGCCACCCGTCACCGCGCCCATCGCGATCGTCGAGCAGTTCGGCTACGTGGGTCAGCTGCGCGCCCTCGCTGCCGACGTCGCCGGAGCCAGCTCGCCGGCGATGAGTGCGGCGTTCGGACGAGACGTGCTGCAGGTGGTATGCGCGGCATATACGTCGGCGGCCGTCGGCGGCGCGCCGATCGCGCTGCCGTTCGCCGGCCGGCGCGACCTCACCCCACTGCAGCTGTGGCGTGCCGGGACGGCCGGCTGATCGCGTCGTACTGGCGTGTCAGATCGACTTGACGTTCAGCGCTTCGTCCCCCTTGCGACCCGGCCCGATCTCGAACTCCACGGCCTGGCCCTCTTCGAGTGATCGGTACCCCTTGCCTTCGATGTTGGAGTAGTGCACGAACACGTCGGCACCCCCCTCGCGCGAGATGAACCCGTAGCCCTTCTGGGCGTTGAAGAACTTCACGGTGCCCGTTGCCATCACCGAACTCCACTTCCCGAACCGACCCTCGTGCCGGATCGTGCGGGAAAGAGTAGTCAGCCCGCGCGACGCCGAAAACCGTCGTACGCCGGGATCGCAATTCAGGCCGTGCGGCGGCGGGCGCGCCGATAACGTCGGGCTGCGTGGCGGACGCACTGATCGAGGCGCGCAACCTGACGAAGCGCTTCGGGATGTTCGTCGCCGTCGACGGCATCGACGTGACCGTGCAACCCGGCGAGGCGTTCGGCTTCCTCGGCCCGAACGGCGCCGGCAAGAGCAGCACGATGCGGATGATCGGGTGCACCTCGCCGCGCAGCGATGGCGAGCTGCGGATCCTCGGGCTCGACCCGGACAGCGACGGGGCGCGGATCAGGGCCCAGCTCGGGGTCGTCCCCCAGGACGACACCCTCGACGTCGAGCTCACCGTGCTGGACAACCTGTTGATCTACGGCCGCTACTTCGACCTGCCCCGGAAGGTCGCCCGCCGGCGGGCCGAGGAGCTGCTCGACTTCGCCCAGCTGTCGGATCGCGCGACCGCACGGGTGCAGACCCTCTCGGGCGGGATGAAGCGTCGGCTGACGATCGCCAGGGCGCTGATCAACGAGCCGCGGATCCTGCTCCTCGACGAGCCGACGACCGGGCTCGACCCGCAGGCGAGGCACGTCCTCTGGGACCGGCTGTACCGGCTCAAGCAGCAGGGCGTGACCCTCGTGCTGACGACGCACTACATGGACGAGGCCGAGCAGCTGTGCGACCGGCTGGTGGTGATGGACAAGGGCCGCATCGCGGCCGAGGGCACGCCGCTCCAGCTGATCGCCGACCACTCGTCGCGCGAGGTGGTCGAGCTGCGCTTCGCGGCCGACCGCAACGAGGTGATGGCCGACAAGGTCGCCGACCTCGCCGGACGGATCGAGGTGCTCCCCGACCGCGTGCTGCTCTACGCCGACGACGGCGACGCCGTGGTCGACACGGTGAACCGCCGCGGCCTGCAGCCCGAGACCGTACTGGTGCGCCGCAGCACCCTCGAAGACGTGTTCCTCCGCCTCACCGGCCGCACCCTCGTCGACTGACGTGTCGGCTGCGTGGATGCGCGCCACCGCGCACTGGACGACCGCCTACAAGCGCACCTGGCGGGGCTCTGCGTTCTCCAGCTTCCTGCGGCCCGTGCTGTTCCTGGCGGCGATGGGGCTCGGGCTCGGCTCGCTGGTCGACAAGAACGGTGCGATCGCGAACCGCCTCGGCGGGGTCGACTACGTCACCTTCCTCGCGCCGGGGCTGCTGGCGATGACGACGTTGATGGTCGCCGCGCAGGAGGCGATGTGGCCGGTCAACGGCGCCGTGCGCTGGAACCGCGCCTACATCGCGATGACCAACACCCCGTTGCAGCCGCGCGACGCGATGTTCGGGCACCTCGCGTACATGACGTTCCGGGCGGCGACCGTCGCCGCCTCGTTCGTCGTGGTGATGGTGCTGTTCGGAGCGGTCGAGTCGCCGTGGGTGGTGCTCGCGATCCCGGCCGCCGTGCTGTGCGGGTTGGCGATGGCCGCACCGCTGGCTGGGTACTCCGTCGCGCTCACCAGCGACAGCGGTTTCGCCTCGATCAACCGCTTCCTGATCACTCCGATGTCACTGTTCGCAGGCGCGTTCTTCCCGGTCAGCCAGCTGCCGCGGGCGATCCGTCCGGTCGCCTACGTCACCCCGATGTGGCACGGCGTCGACCTGTGCCGCGGCCTCGCGCTCGGCACGATCGGGGCGTGGCGCGCCCTCGGCCACGTGGTCGTGCTCGGCGCGTTCGTCGCCGCCGGCACCATCGTCAGCGCGACCCGCTACCGCAAGGTGCTGGTGCCGTGAGCGAGCGCGGCGAGCGAACCACGATGAACGTGCCGACGTTCACCGGGAGCGTCTCGCTGGACGCGCTGACCTGGCGGCGCAGGGGTGGTCGCGGCCGCCGGCTGGTCGAGCGCAACGTCGTCCACTACAAGCGGCAATGGACGATCATCGTCTCGGGCTTCTTCGAGCCGCTGTTCTACCTGCTGTCGATCGGGGTCGGCGTCGGCAAGTTGGTCGGTGCCGTCGTCGGGCCCCACGGCGAGCAGCTGACCTATCGCGCCTTCGTCGCGCCCGCGCTGCTCGCGTCGTCCGCGTTCAACGGCGCGGTCTACGACTCGACGTTGAACGTGTTCTTCAAGCTCAAGAACGACAAGCTCTACGACGCGGTGCTGGCGACGCCGATGCGGGTCCGTGACGTCGTCGTCGGCGAGATCACGTGGGCGCTGATCCGCGGGCTGATCTACGCCATGGCGTTCCTGATCGTGATGGCCTTCATGGGGCTGTTCGAGTCGTGGTGGTCGGTGCTCGCGCTGCCGGCCTGCACGCTGATCGGGTTCGCCTTCGCCGGCGCGGGGATGGCGGCCACCAGCTACATGCGCACGTTCGAGGACCTCGAGTTCAGCACGATGGTCCAGCTGATCCTGTTCCTCTTCTCGGCCACCTTCTACCCGTTGTCCGTCTACCCGCGGTGGATGCAGGTCGTGGTCGAGTGCTCGCCGCTGTACCACGGTGTCCATCTCGTGCGTTCGCTCGTGTTCGGCGATGTCGGTCCGAACCTGTTCGTCGACGTCGCCTACCTGGCGGTCCTCGGGGTGCTCGGGATGACGGTCGCCAACCGGCGCCTCGCCCTGCTGCTCACACCCTGAGCGAACGGCCTCGACGAGGCGTCACGGGAGCCCGTCAGGCGTCGAGGCGCTCCGGCTCGCCGTGGCGGGCGTTGGCACCATCGGCGCGCCAGTACGCCTTGTGCGCGATCCGCGAGTCGTCGAGGCCGCGATCGAGCAGCGCGCGGCGGACGTCGCGGACGAGCCGCGCCTCACCGCCGACGTACGCCTGGCCCGTCCCAACGGGCAGATCGATGACGGCGAGCAGGTCGGGCACGGTCGGTGTCGTGCCCCTGTGCACCCACGTCGGTCCGCCCACGACAGCCGTGATCGCCGGGGTCAGCGGCCGCTCGTCGACGCTCGAACCGACGACGAACACCGCGACGGCGCGCGCCGCACTCGGGGCGGCCTCCAACATCGCGTACGCCGCGGGGACGAACGTCTCGTCGCCGACGAAGAGGTGCCAGTCCACGTCGGCGGCGAGCGTGATCTTGCCGCGGGGGCCGATCCCCTCGATGCGCGTACCCGGTGCTGCCGCTGCCGCCCAGCGCGAGCCGGGACCGTTGCCGTGCACGACGATGTGCACCGCAACGGTGCCGCTGTCGCGATCATGACCGCGGATCGTGTAGCGCCGCCGTACCGCCGCACCCGGCGCCGGATCGACGGTGAGCATGATGTCCTGGCCGGGGACGTGCGCGAACCGGTCGAGGCCGTCGGCGCCGAGCACGATCCGTCGCAGCGTCGGGGTCAACTCGACGACCTGCGCGACCTCGAGGTCGTAGCGGCTGACGCCGAGGCGCGCCGCGAGCGCGGCGCCCTCGCCCGGATCGGGCCCTGGCCCGGCAACCTCCGTGTCCTGCATCTCGCTCACTGTTTCAACTCGGCGCGGCGCGCCGAACCGACGTGCCTGATGCTTCCCTTGCTCCGCTCGCTCATCTGCTGCTCCCGGATCAGCAAGCCGAGGATCCCGTGGCCCTCAGGGCGGGCGCCGATCGGTTCGGGCCGCGCATCGTCGATGCCGACGGTGATGAAGTCGGCCAGCCGCGTCCCCGCCGGATCGAGCACGCCGAGCGCCCCGACCAGCTTCGTCGCCGTCCCGATGATCCGCAACGACACCGCGGAGAGGCTCAGCTGCGATCCCACCACCATCACCGCGTCGAGCAGGCAGTGCGGCTGGTTCGTCTCGGCGAGCTCCGACATGCCACCGACGGACAATCGACCCTCCTCGTACAACGTCGGTGGCTGCGTGGTACCGGGGTCCGGGGCACCACGCGTCAGCGATGCCGACGTAGAGCGACGGTACCGCCGAGCCGCATCGACTGCAACCGACTGCATCACTCGTCGATCGCGGACTCTTCGAATCCGAGCGGCTGCCTGGGCACGCGACCGGCACCGGGCGCTAGCGTGCGGATTTGGGGAAGCTATGACCAATCAGGAGAGTTCGGGATGCCTGCTCTAGACGGCATGCGAGTGCTCGACTTCACGCAATACGAAGCCGGGCCGTCGTGCTGCCAGTACCTTGCGTGGCTCGGCGCCGACGTCGTCAAGGTCGAGCCGCCACGCGGTGAACCCGGGCGCAAGACCGGCAGCTCAGGCGGGGTTGCGCAGTACTGGGAGAACTACAACGCCAACAAGCGCAGCGTCGCCGTCGACGTCTCGTCCGAACCGGGCCGAGATCTGGTGCGGCGGTTGGTGACCGGCTTCGACGTCTTCGTCGAGAACCAGGGCCCGCGGGTGATGGAGAAGTTGGGTCTCGATCCGATATCGCTCGCAGCCGCTCACCCGGCGTTGATCTATGCGCGGATCAAGGGATATGGCCTCACCGGTCCGTACGCCGAGTACCGCAGCTTCGACATGCTCGCCCAGGCGGCCGCCGGGCTGTTCTCGCTGACGGGAGAGGCCGACGGCCCCCCGATGCGACCGGGCGGCACGTTCGGCGACACTGCGACGGGCGCGCACACCGCAATGGCGATCATCGCCGCCTACGTCCAGAAGCAGCGCACCGGCGAAGGCCAGGTGATCGAGATGAGCATGCACGAGGTCATGACGATGTTCATCCGGACCACCGGAGTGCGCGGCTGGGACCTCGAAGGCACGGCGGCCCCACGAGTCGGCAACCGGCTCGGCGGCGCACCGACCGACATGTATGCCTGCGCGCCGTTCGGATCGAACGACTACGTGTACGTCATGGTCGGCACCGTGCGGATGTGGGAAGCGCTGTGCAAGGTCATCGACCGCCTCGACCTGCTCGAGGACCCGCGGTTCGCGACCGGCTCGGGCCGCACCGAGCACGAGGAGCTGCTGAACGCGATCATCGCCGCGTGGTGCCGCACCAAGACCAAGCACGAGGCGATGACGTTGCTGGCCGACGCCGGGATCGCTGCGTCGGCCGTGATGGACACCCAGGACGTGTTCCACGATCCGCACCTGCAGGCCAGGGGGTTCGTGCAGGAGGTGCCCCATCCCACGCACGGCACCGTGCTCTTGCTGGACAAGCCCTTCCGCCTCGAGAAGTCGCAGGTCCCACTGCGGGCTGCGCCCGTGCTCGGTGCCGACACGGACAGCGTGCTCACCGCAGAGCTTGGCCTCGCCGCCGACGAGCTCGCCTCGTTGCGCAGCGCGGGAGTCATCGCCTAGCGCGGCCTGCGCCCACGCCAAGACCGACACATCCGACCCCATCCATTCGACCGCGTCGAACCACAAGGAGATCCCACCATGGCAAACACGAACGGCGCCGCGCTGATCGCCAAGAGCCTCAAGCAACAAGGTGTCGACTACATGTTCGGCATCGTCGGCTTCCCCGTCGTGCCGATCGCGATGGCCGCCCAGAAGGCCGGCATCACATTCATCGGGATGCGCAACGAACAGGCCGCGTCGTACGCCACGCAGGCGGCCGGGTACCTCCTCGGGCGCCCCCAGGCCTGCCTGGTGGTGAGCGGTCCCGGCGTGATCCACGCGCTCTCCGGTCTCGCCAACGCGCAGCAGAACAACTGGCCGATGGTGCTCCTCGGGGGCGCCAACGGCCTCGACCAGAACGGCATGGGCGCCTTCCAGGAGGAGCGCCAGGTGCTGGCGACGACCCCGTTCACGAAGTACAGCCACGTCGTCGAGCGGCCGGAGCGGATCCCGTTCTACGTCGAGCAGGCCGTGCGCACCGCGTGGTACGGCCGCCCCGGCGCGACGTACCTCGATCTCCCCGACGACGTGATCCTCGGCAGGCTCGACGACGCGGACGTGCGCACGGCCGCGACGATCGCTCCGCCTCCGCGCAGCCAGGCGTCCGACAGCGACATCGCGGCGGCGCTCGCCGCGTTGCGCAGCGCAGAGCGCCCGCTGGTGATCGTCGGCAAGGGCATGGCGTGGTCGCGCGCCGAGGCCGAGGTGCGCGCGTTCATCGACAAGACGAAGCTGCCGTTCCTCGCCTCGCCGATGGGCAAGGGCGTGATGTCCGACGATCATCCGCTGTCGGTCGGCGCCGCTCGCTCGCACGCGTTGAAGGAAGCCGACCTGATCATGGTGCTCGGGGCGCGGCTGAACTGGATCATGCACTTCGGACTGTCCCCGCGCTTCAACCCGGACGTGCGCGTCATCCAACTCGACATCTCCGCCGAGCAACTCTCGACGAACGTGCCGACGGAGGTCGGTCTCGTCGGCGACGGCAAGGCGGTCATGGCCCAACTCAACGCCGCCCTCGAAGCGGAGCCGTGGACCTACCCGTCGGACACGGCATGGCGGCGCTCGATCTCCGACAAGATCGAGGGCAACCGCGGCGCGATGGAGAGCATGGCCGCCGACGACTCGCAGCCGATGAACTACTACCGCGCGTTCCGCGACATCAAGGCGGCGATCCCGCGCGAGTCGAT
Organism: Acidimicrobiales bacterium; assembly: GCA_038213195.1. GTDB lineage: Bacteria > Actinomycetota > Acidimicrobiia > Acidimicrobiales > Ilumatobacteraceae > JAODBQ01. The sequence continues at coordinate 8,149 of JBBQTN010000027.1, forward strand.
CATCGTCAGCGAAGGCGCCAACACGATGGACATCGGGCGCACCCAGCTCAACAACTACGAGCCGCGCACCCGTCTCGACGCCGGCAGCTACGGCACGATGGGCGTCGGGTTCGGCTTCGCCGTCGCCGCAGCGGTCGTGCAGAAGGACCGGCCCGTCGTCTCGGTGTCGGGCGATTCCGCGTTCGGGTTCTCGGGCATGGAACTGGAGACGATCTGCCGGTACAACCTGCCGATCACCACGGTCGTGCTGAACAACGGTGGGATTGGCGGTGGGTTCGAGGATTTGCCGTCCGATCAGCCGTTGCCGCCGTCGGCGCTGTCGCGCACAGCGCGCTACGAGAAGGTCTGCGAGGCCTTCGGTGGCCAGGGCTTCTACGTCGAGGATCCGGCCGATCTGCGCCCGACCCTCGACAAGGCGCTGTCGTCGGGCGTGCCGTCGGTGGTGCACGTGCTGATCGCGGCCCGCGCCGATCGCAAGCCGCAGGAGTTCTCCTGGAAGACGTGACGGCGGTTCCGTGAAGGCCCGCGACCATTGGAATCGGTCCTCGGCACCGGGGCCGATCAGCCGGTGATCTCGGCGACCTCGTCCACCAGGAGGGCGGAGATGGTGTCGCTGTCGATCCCGAGGATGGACTCCAGCACGTACCAGGTGTGTTCCCCGAGGCACGGCGCCGGACCCGGCACGGTGCCCGGCGTGCGCGACAGGCTGGCTTGCATTCCGGAGTACGGCACCGGTCCGTAGACGGGGTGGTCGGTCGGGATCCAGTAGCCGCGATGGAGGATCTGGGGGTCGGTGTGCAGCTCGGGGACGCCGAGGACCGGCGCGCAGGCCACGCGGGGCTGGAGCTGGGCCGCGATGTCACGGCCGCGTCGACTCGCCGTCCATGACGCCAGCAGCGTCTCGATGTGTTCCTCGTCTGCCCGCCGACCGGCGGCCGTGGCCCACCGATCCTCGTCGGGCAGGCCGGTCAGGTCGACCAGGGAGCGCCATTGCTCGTCGTCGGCGCAGCTGATCGCCACCCAGCCTTCGGCGCCGCTGCCGCCGTCGGGGTAGCAACGGGCGCGCTCGGGTTCGGCGAGGCAGGGGAACACTCCGTGGGGCACGAGGTCGGTATGGCGGTTGCCGGCACGGGTCGCCACTCGTCCGTCGAGCTCGTAGGCGAGGAGCTCGGGGCCGAGGAACTGGAGGGACGCCTCGAGCTGGGCGACGTCGATGTACTGGCCCTCGCCCGTGCGCCGCCGATGGTCGAGCGCTGCCAGCAACGCGGTGGCCGCGAAGCGTTGCGAGATGAAGTCGGTGTAGGCGCCATAGATCATGATCGGCGTGCGATCGGGCCATCCGGTGAGCTCGTAGAACCCCGCCAGGCCGGCCATCAGGTTGCCGAAACCTCGATACAGCCGCCGGGGACCGGTCTGGCCTTGCATGCAGGTCGAGAGCATCACCACCGACGGGTTGCGGGCCCGGATGTGGGGATAGTCCATGTCCCAGCCGGCGAGGGCCTTCGGGGTGAACGACTCCAGGATCACGTCGGCCCACTCGATCGCCCGCCAGGCCACGTCTCGGCCCCGCGGGTCGGTGAGATCCAGACCGACGCTCATCTTGCCGGCATTGAAATCCCCGTAGAAGTGGCTGTTGTTGAGCCCCGGCATCCCGTCGCGGAACGGCGGATTGAGGCGCAGCACGTCAGGGCGCTTGGACGATTCGATCTTGATCACCGTCGCCCCGTACGACGCGAGATAGCCCGCCGTCATCGGTCCGACACCCACCCAGGACAGGTCGAGGACGTGCAGACCGTCGAACGGAGCTCCTGCCGCCGGGTTGTGGTCCTCCGGCGCCGGTACCGTGGCACGCCGGGCGCGGGGCGGACGGGACTCCAGCTCGGCGTCGTGCTCGCCGACGTGCGGCGCCCGACGAGTCGTCGTCAGCGGCGTCGCCGACAGGTGCGCCCACGGTCCCGCCCACGCCACTCGACCTCGCTCGCCCTGGTCCACGTCGACGAAGTACTGGCGGAAGTCCAGCTGCTCATCGGCGCGGATGTCGGCGACGGTGTAGAGCGGTGCGACCAGCAGGAGGTGCTCGAGCGCCGCTCGGTACAGCTCGGACTTGGTGTGACGGGCGAAGAGGGCGGAGAAGGTGTCGCGTACGGCGGCGAACAACTCGTCCGGTTCGTCTTTGAAGTTGAGCGTGCCGTAGTCGCGGTCCCGGGCCAAGGGATGGGCGACGCCCTCCGCGTCGGCCCAATCCATCATGTACCGCATCATCGGGCCGCCGATCGGACCGGCGGCGACCAGCGCTGCGACGAAGCCATCGCTGCACTCGTTGATGACCCGGTACGACGATTTTCCGGATCCCGTGAGCGGTCCCGAGCGGAACAGCTCGTATCCCTCAACGACGTGGAACGCCTGCGCGTTCATCAGACACTTGACGCCCGCCAGCTGCGCCGACACGTCGACGTGCTGACCGGAGCCGGTGCGCTGAGCGTGCCAGAGGGCGACGAGGGTGTGGACGGCCGCTTCGGCGCCGGCGTGGAGGAACAGCTGATCGCTCGACACCCGCAGCGGGGGCCGATCGACATCGCCTGTCAGCCACAGCTCACCGGTCGTGGCGGCGACGGTGATGTCGGTGGCCGACCAAGCGGCGTAGGGACCTGTGCCCCCGAACGGCGAGATGGACGTGACCACCAACGCCGGGTTGCGCGCCAGCAGGGCCTCGCGCCCGATGCCCCGCGCGTCGAGCCAACCCGGGGCGAACGATTCGATGACGATGTCGGCGTCGTCGACGAGTCCGAGCAGGCGGGCACGGTCGGCGGGGTCGTCGAGGTCGAGCACCACCGACGACTTCCCGCGGTTCTGGAACCACCACGACAGGTTCTCCTCGATGTCCGGCCGCACAGGATCAGCGAACAGACCCTTCGTTCGACCGGGATCCCCACCCGGCGGTTCGACCTTGATCACCGCGGCGCCCAGGTCGGCGAGCAGCCGCCCGCACAACCAGCCGCGCTCCACCGTCAGGTCGAGCACCGAATAGCCGGCGAGCGCCGTCACCGCTGCGCTCATCTTCCGACCTGGCCAACCACACGTCGGCGGGCCGGCGCGTCGCGCCGCGAGCGGCGCCCCGCCGTCAAGGCGACGACCACGTGTCGAGGCTCGAGCGCCCGAAGCACGACCGGCCGAATGCACGCCATGTCCGCAGAGACCGTCGAACGCACGACGCGTCGCTCCCAAGACAGCGGCTGCTGCCGCCTCTCCGTGGCCTCGACCTCCTCCCCCATCAGCACCAGATCATGGCGCGTTGACGCTGCCAACTCGGCAACTGAACGCCGCGCTCACCCCGAATTGTTGGTCACCCTCCCGTCAGCGACCGCGCGATCGCCCACGTGCCGCCGAGCTCAGCGGCTGTCGCGCCAGGCGATCCACTCCCTGAGCAGACCCATGTCGTAGTCCGGGCCGCCGATGCCGATCGTGAACAGGGTGACGCCGGCCGCGAGCAACGTGTCGGCAACTTGGTCCGGCGCCTGATCGACGCCGGTCGACGTCTCGATCGTGTCGGGCGCGCGGTCGATCTCGCCGCACCACTGCTCGAGGATCGCGGTCTTGCGCCCGATCGTCGATGCGTCGGCGAAGCAGTGCCAGACGTCGGCGTGGCGGGCGACGAGCTTCAGCGTCTTCTGCTCGCCGCCACCGCCGATCAGGATCGGGATCTGGCGCGTCGGCGCAGGGTTGAGCTTCGCCCAACGGTCACGGATCCGCGGGAGCGCCTCGCCAAGGTCGGCCAGGCGGCGGCCGGCGGTGCCGAAGTCGTAGCCATACTCGGAGTAGTCGCGCTCGAACCAGCCGGCGCCGATGCCGAGGATCAGCCGGCCGTCGCTGATGTGGTCGACGGTGCGGGCCATGTCGGCGAGCAGCTCCGGGTTGCGGTAGCTGTTGCAGGTGACGAGCGCGCCGATCTCGACCCGCTCGGTGGCCTCGGCCCAGGCGGCGAGCATCGTCCAGCACTCGAAGTGCTGACCATCGGGCTCGCCGTAGAGCGGGAAGAAGTGGTCCCAGTTGAACACGACGTCGACCCCGGCGGCCTCGGCGTCGGCGACGGCCTGGCGGATCTGGCGGTAGTCCGCGTGCTGTGGCTGGATCTGCACCCCGATGCGGATAGCGCTCATCTGCATGTCTCGCTTCCTTAGGATCGCGCGACTCGTGTCGCGACGACGTCGAGCAAGCTAGTGGCGCGTCGATGGGCCACCGGTCCAACGCGTCGACCTGGCGACCGGTCAACTGCGCGCCCTCAGCGCAATCAGCTTGCGGACGACATGGTGATCAGGCGGTCAGACCACCGTCCACGATCACATGGGCTCCCGTCATGTACGACGACTCGTCACTGGCCAGGAACAGGACGACCCGGGCGATCTCCTCCGGCTGGCCGGCGCGGCGCATCGGCGTGGCCCGCACGATGCGGGACATCGCCTCGGGATCGTCGGAGGCGATCATCGGCGTGTCGATCACTCCCGGATGGATCGAGTTCACGCGGATCCCGTTCCGAGCCAACTCCAACGCCGCCGCTGCAGTCATGCCGGTGACCGCGTACTTGGTCGCCGCGTACGCGAAGGAGTACTTCGTCGCACGCAACCCAGCGCCCGAAGAGGTGTTCACGATCGAACCACCACCGCGCTGCGTCATCGGATCGATGACCGCGCGGATCCCCAAGAACACACCGATCTGATTCACCGCCACCACCCGCTCGTAGTCGGCCAGCGTGTGCTTCGCGATCGTCGCGTTGTGGAGGATCCCGGCGTTGTTGACGAGCACATCGACACCACCGAAACGTTCGACGGCAAGGTTGATCGCGGCCTCCCAGTCGTCCTCACGGGATACGTCGTGACGCAGGAACACCGCCGCGTCACCAACGCTCGCCGCCAGCGCCTTGCCGGGTTCCACCAACACGTCGGACACCACCACCTGCGCGCCCTCGGCCGCGAACAGTCGTACCTCAGCCTCGCCCTGCCCCCGCGCCCCGCCCGTGACGATCGCGACCTTTCCGTCCAGCCGTCCCATCCTGTCCTCCCCCATCTCCCAGCCAGCGACCGTACCGCGACGACCTCAGCGCAGCGAACGGACGGAGACGAACGAACGAGTCGCGCGAGCGGCGCACCGGTCACGAGTCACCCGACGTTCTGGAGGTCGTCGCCGGCGGTGAGATCCCGGCGGTTCATCGTACGGTGGTGGCATGGCACCCGCGCTCGGTGAACTGGTCGGTCGGGTGCCACGAGCGAGGTCTACGCGTGGACCGCGGGCACGGTGCTGAAGCTCTTCGCGCCTCGATTCGAAGCGCTCGCCGCCGTGGAATACGAACGAGCTGGTGCCATCCGTGTTGCAGGCGCGCCGTGTCCCGCCGTGCACGCGATGGTCGTGGTGAACGGTCGGACAGGCGTGGTGTTCGATCGGCTCGCTGGTCCGTCGCTGCTCCGTGAACGAGGTGCGGCATGAACGCTCCGTGGCGCTGATGCGTCGCCCGACGTGCGTCGTCGCCGCTTCGGTCGCGGTGACCGAACCGGGCACCACCTTCCTCCACCCGCTCAGCGAGGCGCACCCGGTCGACGGCGACTTCGAGCTGGTCGTGCGATCAACCTGCTCGCGCGCCCACCCCCGGGGCATCTACGCTTCGTTCTATGGTGTGCTCGTGCTGCGGTCTGCAGCGAGACCAGAATGATGTCGCGGCGCTGGCCTGCCGCGACGACATCACGATCTGCCGCGACTGCATTGGCTGGCTGAGCGCACGAGCCGGCTGCCTCGACGTCACACCGACGCTGCCGGTGTCAGACATGGCGTCGTCGAAGGCCTTCTTCGAGCGTGCCGGATTCGATGTGCGGTTGTATGACGGCGGCTTCGCGTTCGTCACGGCGCACGATCAGAGCGTCTTCGATCTCGACCTGATCTCCGATTTGGACGCGTCGGCGAACCACGCCGGGTGCTACATCATCACCGGGTCGGCAGACAGCTGGCATGCCCACATGACGGCGGCTGGATTGCAGGTGTCGCCCATCGAGGACAAGCCATGGGGGATGCACGAGTTCACGCTCACCGACGCAGACGGCAACAACATTCGAATCGGCCGGAACCTCTCCACCGACTGACAGCCGCATCGGGCCGGCGATCAGTGACGTTCTCTGCACCGACGAGGCTGCATGTTCTGCGACGGGTGGGCTGACCACTTCCTGGTCATCTCCTCTACCGTTCGTCCGTGCGGGAGGAACGGCTCACCATCGGCGACGTCCCCGCCAGGTTGTTCGTCCCCTCTGTCGCCCGTGAGGTTCTGCTCTTCGGCCACGGTGGCGGGTACAGCAAGGACAGTCCTCGATTCGTCCAACTTGCTCTTCGCTACGCCGCAGCTCTCGGCATCGCCGTGGTGTGCATCGACGCCGTCGACCATGGAGAACGAAGGCCTCCGAACCCTCAGCCCGGCCTCCCTCGAGAGTGGCACTCCTCGGTGTCCCAGCAGATGGTTGCGGACTGGCAGGCGACGGCGAGCGCTCTGTCATCCATCGGTCCCGCAGTCGCCTACGTGGGCTTCTCCATGGGTGCCCTGTTCGGCGTGCCAATCGTCGCCGCGATGCCATCGATTTCAAAGGCGGTACTGGTTGCCGGCGGCATCCCGACCGGGGCCTGGATCGACGACGCACCGCTTGGCCCGTTGCTCCGGGCAGCAGCTGTTCACCTCGACCACGCCGACGTGCTGATGCTGAACATGGCGGACGACCAGCTCTTCCCTGCGGAGGACGTACGCGCCCTGTCCGACGCGATCCGGGGTCACACCAAACGACTGCAGTCCTGGAGTGGCCAGCACGACGATTGGCCAGACGATCTGATCGAAGAATCGATCGCCTTCCTCGGCGGCGTCCGACCCATGAAGTCCGAATCCAACTCCGGCAAACCGCCTCGAACGCCGACGTAACGGCGTTCATCACGACACGTTCGACGACGGGGCAAACGTTGCCTCAGTGTCACGGCACGAGGTCTGGCCCGCGCGACCCCGACGCAGAGCGTCAGTGGACCCCGCCGACGACGAGCTACTGAGCTACATCGTTCGGCACTCTCGCTACGACGACGCCCGACACGAGCGCCGCATGTGGAGGTCGAGGCGCACGACAACACAGCCGAGTACGACTCTCCCCTGTCGGAGGCAACCGCTGCACTCGCCGAACGTCGACGGCGAGGTCCAGTTTCTCCGAAGCAGGCCGAGCCATCGAGCGCGGTGGCGCGGCCAATACAGTTGTTCAACGTGGTTGTGCGACGCGAGCTGCTGCGTGGTCTGGGGCGGCTGAACGCGACGAGCATGGTCCTGCAGCGCGCTCGTCTCGCTGAGCCGCTCGGCGGGATGTGGGAGGCCGCCGACGTGCAGTGGTGGTGGCGCCGGCCCAGGGCGACTGACGACCTGGCCCTGCCGGTCTGGTTCGACGAGGTCGGCCCGGTGGCGGCGGCAGGGCTGACGGACTGGGGCGACACCTGGCAAGCAGATGTGTTCGTTGTGCCCTCGCTCGTCGATGAGGAAGATGTCTGGGCCGCAACGATGGAGGCGACCGCGGGACATCCGGACAAGGCACTCCAACTGCTCGTGTGCGACCCCGACGCGCCGCCGGCGGGCCTCGCCATCCAGCGTGGGTTCGCGATCACTGAGGAGTTGTCGGGCACTTCATGGATGGACGCCGACCAACGGCCGCCGGTTGCGCAGATCGATGGCTTCGCGATCGTCGATCGGGTGACACGCGGGGATCGTGCGCATCCGATGATCGCTCGCAACGGTGAACTGGTCGAGGCGCGGCTGCGACAGTGCTCGTTGTACGACCCGTCGCTCGATCTGGCGGTCGAGGACGCAGATGGCCGCGTCGCCGGCTACGCGTTGTTCTGGTTCGACCACACGACGTCGGTGGGATTGCTCGAACCGATGCGCGTCGAGGACGACTTCCAACGACGCGGTCTCGCGCACATGTTGTTGACGAACGGCCTCGATCGGCTCGCGCGCAAGGGCGCGCGCCGCCTGAAGGTCGGCTTCGAGAGCGACGCCGCCCGCAACCTCTACCTCAGCGCCGGCTTCGTGCAAACGTCCATCGATCGGCTGTTCATTCGACCAGCACCACACGAACCCCGCCGGCAGTACACCGCCGCCCTGGCGTAGAGCCCCTGGAGCCGCTCGTCGGCCCACCCTCCGACACCCCGAGCTGAGAGCCGGCGCAGCGTCGTCGCCCCGAACCGCGTTCGGGCGCTGAAGGCGACGAAACCGTCGCCCGACGGGCGCCTGTGACCATCACGACTCTGGCGGCGAGGTTGAGTGGCGATGCAGCACGCTCATTCGCGGAGCGCGGCAGAACAGCACGTTGGCGACGAGTGTGGCCAATGCATCGCCGAGCTGTGCGGGGCGCGAGTTCTGGGACCGCGCCATCGTCGAGCGTCTGCGCGAGAGTGGACCTCCGCGCGGCGTGACGCGCAGGGACGGAGAGCAAATGCAGGAACTGGGCGCGATCCCGGGCGAAGTGCTCGCGTGAGTCTCCAGCGGGCGGTGTTCGCACGGCTGTACCGGCGCGCACCGAGTGTCGAGTCATTGCCGTGGCATCGCGAACATCCGCCGCCGCTCCTTGAGCGCGCCGTCGCGCAGCGGACAACACGCGGGCGCGCCCTCGACCTTGGCTGCGGCCAAGGCGTTCACGCCGTGTACCTCGCGCAGCAGGGCTTCTCCGTCGTTGCGATCGACTTCGTTTCGGCCGCCCTGGCCGCCGCCAGGACGCTCGCCGATCAGGCCGGCGTCGAGGTCGAGCTGCGCGAGTGCGACGTCCTCGACTTTGAGGCACCGTCGGCCTTCGACGTCGTGCTCGACTCGGGCTGCCTCCACCATCTGCCGAGAGGAAGGGTCGGCACGTACCGGACCCGGCTGGATCAGTGGCTCGCGCCCGGCGGCGACTACGTGCTCGTCCACTTCGCGCACCGGCCGCGCTCTCTCTGGCTGCCCAAGGGTCCCAGCCACATGACCCGCGACGAGGCGATCGCGTACTTCGCGCCGCTCGAGTTGCAGGCGTACGACGAGACGCACTTCGACGTGCCGTTCCCGATGGGCCGGATGCGCGCTGGCGTCTACTGGTTCTCCCGTCCGGAGCACTGATGCCATCGTCGCCGGAGCGGCGGACCGGCCGAACTCGTTCGCATGAGCATCCGGATGCCGGCTGAGGTGTCCATCATCCCCCGGCCCAGAGCCACACCTGATTGCCTCGTTGGCTGACGATCGCCAGTCACCCGGCAGCCGCCCTGCCGCTCGTGGCCGTCGTGACCTTCGCACCGCTCGTCCTTCGTCCCGGATGGGGAGCGGCGCGCTGAGCATCACAGTGCGCGGCCACGTCGTCGTTCGTCGCAGCGCCGAACGGTCCGGCGCGCGCCCTCGCAGGAGCCATCGTCGGGCCGCACGCGACCGCTGCCTCGCATGCGACGCGGCCCGTGATCCACGGCAGAGAACCCGTGCGCAATGTCGCCGATTCACCGGCCGTGTGACGCAGCGTCGCTCCTGCCGAACGACGGGATGAGGTTCGAGGTCCTGACCTCGTCGAGCACGGCAACGCGGTGTGGTTGTCGACAGGATACGTTCCGTCGGATGACACGGCACGGGGGCGCCGGTCGCGGGCGCGTCGCCGGCGGCGATGCTTGGCGGCGCGATGAGTGACGAGCGGGTAAGGGACGGAGTTGATTCTGGTCGGGCTTGGATCGTCGTTGGTGCGACGTTCCTGGCGACGTTCACGGTCTTCGGGATCGTGTACAGCTTCGGGGCGTTCTTCTCATCGATGGCTGACGACTTGGGCAGCGGTAAAGGCGCGACTGCGCTGATGTTCTCGATCACCACCGCGTTGTACTTCTCGCTCGGGATGGTGTCGGGACGGATCGCCGATCGCGTCGGGCCGCGCCCGCTGATGCTGATCGGAGCCGTCGCGTTGGCCGTCGGGCTGGTTGCCACCTCGCGAGTCGGTTCGATCTGGGTGGGTTATGCGACGTACGGGATTGGTGTCGGCATCGCGGTGGCGTGTGCGTACGTACCAATGGTGGCGACCGTTGGTGGTTGGTTCGTGCGCCGGCGGACGGCCGCGTTGGGTGTTTCTGTGGCCGGGATCGGCGCGGGAACACTGGTCATGGCCCCGTTGGCGGAGTGGTTGATCGACCGGTACGGCTGGCGGACTGCATACGTGGTGCTCGCCGTCGGCGGCGCCAGCCTGCTGTCGATCGCCAGCCTCGGTGCCCGACGACCGCCGGTCGTAGTGCACCAGCAGTTGTCGTCCATCCGCGGCGTCGTCCGCGACCGCGGCTTCATCATCGTCTACATCGCCAACGTGCTCGTCTCGATGGCGCTGTTCGTCCCGTTCGTGTTCATCAAGAGCTACGCGGTGGATCACGGGATCCGCTCCGCGACAGCGGCGACACTCGTCGGGGTGATCGGCGGCGCAAGCATCGTCGGGCGGCTCGGCCTCGGCGCCGTCGCCAACCGCTTCGGTGCTCTGCGGGTGATGCAGACCTGCTTCGCGGTGATGGCCGGCAGCTTCACCCTGTGGTTGGCGGCCGGCGCCAGCGTCGTGATGCTCATGCTGTTCGCGATGGTGATGGGTGTCGGCTACGGGGGATTCATCGCCCTTGCACCAGCCGTCGTCGCCGGCCTGTACGGGACTCGGAACCTCGGCGCGATCCTCGGCGCGCTGTACACCGCTGCGGCGATCGGCGGGCTGATCGGACCGCCCATCGCCGGTGAAGTGATCGATCGCGTCTCCTACGCAGCGGCGATCGCGGTGGCCATGGGGTTGACGGTGGCGGCCACGGTCGTGCTGCTCACCCTCTCGCCGGCGCACACCAGCACCACATCGACGGCTTCCCCGGGCGGGACGGGCAACTCACCTGACATCTCGACGACTCGGCCCGAACCCAATGATCCGTCCCAGCCGGCCACGGGACCCGCGACCGCACGCTGATCAACGCTTCCTCGGTCGCCAGCCGATACCGGCAGAGAAGACGCCGATCTCGCCGTCTCCGCGAACGTCCCACACGGCCGGCAATCGGCGGGGTGATCGGCAATTTGACCGATCATCAGCTACTGACCGGCGGGCTATGGCGTTGTCGGCATGGGGGGTCGCGCCAATGACGCACCGCCGCTGGTGGCAAATGGGCCGGTTCGGTCGACGAGCGTGGCCGAGCCGATCGAGATGCCATCCGCGTCGATCTGCTGCGTCACCTCGAGACCGACCCATTCACCAACGGGGTAACGCCCGATCAACATCGTGTAGTCGGCGTTGATGTAGTGCAAGCCCTCGTCGCTGCCGTTCGCCAGGGGACACGCCATGTCGCCCGACAACGCGGCGCGCACGAACGGCGACAGCGGCTCGTCGTCGACAAGCAGGGTGGTCTCCCGGGTCCAGATCCGCGTTTGCTCACCAGTGCCGAAGCCACCCCGCACGGTCCGGAACCACCAGCCGTCATCGTCGGAGGAGCCGGTTTCGGATGACTCGATCGAATCAGGGTCGGGCCACGGCTCCGGCCCAGGGCGCCAGATCCGTCCCGGCGGTTCCTCGCTCTCAGCAAGGAACACCGCCGTCGCTCGCCCGACATCGTGGCCTTCGCAGCGCATCCACGCGTCGACGACCTTGAGGCGCCGGCCCACCCGAATCGGTCGCACCTCGATCCCCACCAGCGCCATTCCGGCCGGTCGGAACAAGTCGACAGTGAGCCTCGCCGCCCGCCAACCCGGGGCGCCGTGCTCGGCTTCGAGCGCCCGTGCGGCCAGCCCGCCGAGCAACCGGCCATGCAACATGTCCTCGCCCCACGGTGCGTGCGCACGAGGAAGCGGCAGAACGCCAGGGCCGGCGGACTGGAAGTACGAGTCGGTCACGGCACCGGTGTAGCAGTTCGGCCAACGAGCGACCCCACGGTCGCCCGTCGCTCCGTCGACGATGACTTTCGGGCTCCCGCTACGTCTATGTACGGACGGGCGCACAGATCAACCCCCGTCCAGCCCGGAAGGAAGCTCCACATGGCCTCGCTGGTCCTCAAGGTGTCCACATCGCTCGACGGCTACATCACATCAGCCGACGGGAGCAGCGACTGGATCGCTGCGGGACGTACCGCAACCGCGCTGGATGTGCAGCGATCGGCGGGCTCATGACGGCGTCCACGGCCCGCCGGATGTTCGAACTCGTCGAGCCGATCGGTGTGATCCCTTACTCAGCCGATGAACCGAACGAGGCGATGTTCGCCCTGGGGTTCACCAACTACTGGGACACCTACTTCGCCGGACGGGCCGCCCCCCTGGGCCTCGTTGCGGCGGAGGTGGTCGACGCGCTCTTCTACAACTTCGCTCCGGGCGAGGTGGCTCGCCACATCCCGAAGGTGTGGCACACCACCACGCCCGAATTGGCGATCGCCGCCCGCCAGCTGGGTTGCGTGAAGGCGCTGCGGCGGATCCTCGGCGATCGCGTCGGCTCTCCCGCTTTTGCCCGCGCCGCCGAACTGCTGACGAAGGCGGCGATCAGCGCCCCGGTCGAGGGTCGACCGATGTACGCCGCGCTGCGCGCCGTTCCGATCCCTGACGACATGGTGGCTCGCCTCTTCCATGCAGCCTCCTTGCTGCGCGAGCATCGTGGCGACGGGCACATCGCGGCCCTGATGGTCGAGGGCGTCGGCGGCCTCGAGGCGCATGTTCTGCTCGCCCTCGACATGAACATGCCGGCGGAGAAGTTCGGACGCATCCACCACCTTCCGGCAGCGCAACTCGTCGCCGTGATTGACGGGATGCGCGATCGTGGTTTGATCGGGGCTAACGGTTGGTTGAGCGAACCGGGTCGCGCGGTCAAGAAGCGGGTCGAGTCGCTCACTGACCGCCTCGCGGTGAGGCCCTATGAGAGCCTCGAGCCGGGGGAGCTCGACGAGCTGATGGACGCCCTCGAGCCGCTCGCCGCGCTGCTACTCGCGGCACAGGACTAGGGCGAGTACGTCACGGGGGCATGAAGGCAGCCCATCAGGCATTGCTCGCCGATGCGTTCGCGCACGCGGAACTGCGCGGCTACCACTTCCGCGTCCTCGCCGCCCTCGAGGAGCACGGCCCGACGAGTCAGGCAGAGCTGAGTCGCGCGACTGGCATCGACACCAGCGACGTTGTGGCTGCGGTCAACCATCTCGTCGCGGCCGGATTCGTACGCCGGCAACCGGACGAAGTCGACCGGCGTCGCAACGTCATCTCGATCACCAAGTCCGGACTGGTTGCGGTCGATCATGTCGGTTCCGTCGTCGATCGCGTTCAGGACGTCGTGTTGGGGCCACTGTCGGAGAAGGAGCGCAAGACGTTCCTCCGCCTGCTCGCCAAACTCTCCTGATCGCCGAGCGGATGGCGGTGTCACGTCCCGCCCGCTCGACGTCATCGGACTCGCCGCGCGGTTCGTTGGTCTTGGGATCCCGTTCAGGTTGCCGGTGAGCAGGTGTGGCTGCTGGGTCGGCATCGCGGCACGGTCGCATTCACCTTGGACGTCGGTGTCGCCTCTGACGTCGAATGTGGGTCGGATGTCGCCTGGAGATCTGCACACAGCGAGTGGGGTTCTTGATCCCCCGGCCAGCGTCGGTTCCTCGGCCGAGGGTCGATGCGGGGTCACTCTCGCGGAGCCCAGACGTTTCGTGTCGGGGTTGGTCAGCTCTATGTGGGCTCCGTCGGCTTGCGGTCGAGCGGAATGACTCATCGTCGGATGCGCTCCCTCGCGGCCGTAGCGGTTCGGGGGTCTGCCGATCGGCAGATGTTTGACGGGGGATATTCGTTTACGGTCAGCGAGTCCCACCGAGCTCAGGAGGTTGTCATGTGTCCATACGGGGTTGTCGGACCGTGTTGGTTGCGCTGGCGAAGCGACGCGGCGCACGGTCGCGGAGGGATTCGGTTGATGGTCAAGGCAGAGCAGGCGGAGGCCGGTCGATGAGCCGCGGCGTTGAACTGACGGCAATTCATCCGTCCGTCGAGGCGGGTGTCAACAACCAAGATCTCGACGGGTTGATGGCGTTGTACACCGAGCGTTCGAGCATGGTCGTGCTCGACGGATCGGTCGTCACCGGTTTGGACCCGATCCGTGAGCAGTGGTCGTGGGTGTTATCGATGAACGCGAGGATGACGCTGCGTAGTCGTTTCGCGATCGAGGCAGGCGATCTTGCCCTGTTGAGCAACGAGTGGACGTTGCATGCCGGCGATGAGGTGATGTCGGCGGTCACTGCCGAGGTGGCCGAGCGGCAGCCCGACGGCGGTTGGCTCTACCTCATCGATCATCCCTTCGCAGGATCGGAGCCTGATGAGATCGCGGCGCTGATCGCCCGGGTCACGCCTCCCACGACGTGAACAGCGGCTGCCGCGGTCGCCGCCGAAGGTTCGGGTCGTTCCTCGAGCGTTGCTGCGCGGCTGTCCGTTCTTGGACACTGAGCAGCTCGGCTGCGGCGTCGTGGTCGGCGACGCGGAACAGACGAGCCAGCGATCACGGGGACACCCGCGGTGAGACCTGCGCTGCGGGCGGCAGCGGCACGATCGGCCGCGTCGGCGGCATCGGTCCAGCAGCCGCCATGATCGGGGTGAGCAACCTCATGAGTCCGTGCACATCAGGGGCGCCAGATCGCACGTCCTTGCGCTGTGCTGAGGTCGGCTCGTCCCCGCTGTCCGGCGAGCCGGGTTCGTTCGGTGGAGGCGTTCGAGGGCGACCTCGTGTCGCAGCGCTTGCAGAGCGCTCTGGGCTTCGTCCGCTTCGCCGACGACGGTTCGCGCCACCCTGCGGCGCGGCTCCCCCGGTGAGCGAGGGAGCTCGACGACGATCCGCCACAGATTTGCGTTCAACGCATCAACCTCTCTGCGGGACGACGACCCCCGCGCCTTCGCAGCGTCACCAGCGGTTCCTCGACATCTAATCTCTGGCTCGGTGGGACGATGAGCCAATGCAAGGTGCTCGGGGCAGTTCGCATGTTCGATTCCCTGGGGCGGCGACTGACGCTGGCGAGTCCGGAGCAGCGGCGACTGCTGGCCATGCTGTGCCTGCGTGCGCGCACCACCGTGCGTTCAGAGGTGCTCGAGGAACACCTCGGGCTCTCATCGGGGGCGCTCCGCACGTCGATCAGTCGCCTGCGGCGGGTGATCGGCGCGGCGACTCTCGTTTCCGAGTCGGCCGGCTACGAGCTGAGATCCTCGGTCGACGCCGTCGAGTACGGGCGCCTCGTGAACGAGGCATTTCTGAGCGACGCGGAGCGGGCGCGGCTGTGCCTCGAACAGGCCGGGGCGCTCTGGGAAGGCCCGGCGTACGACGAGTTCGCCCATGAACCGTGGGCCGAGATCGAAGCGCGACGACTCGGCGAGTTGCACGCGGCGGCGGTAGAGGAGCTGGTGCTGCTCCTCCTGGAAGCGGGTGAGTCCGCTGCTGCCATCGCGACAGTGCTTCCCCTGATCGACGAGCAACCGTACCGTGACCTGCCTCGGGCCCTGCTGATGAGGGCGCTCGACCAGGCGGGGCGCCGCACCGATGCTCTCCGCCAGTTCCAGAACTATCGCCTCGTGTTGCAAGGGGAGATCGGCACCGAACCGTCAGCTCCGCTGGTGGAGCTCGACCGGGCCATCGCCTCAGCGGCCGATCTCGAGCTGCTGCGCAGGTCGGGGCACCCGGCGTGGACCCGGCGGCGGGGCCTGATGAGCGGACCGGCGGCCACGGAACGTCCCGCTGTGCCGGTCCCGCTCAGCTCCTTCGTCGGGCGGGCACACGAGATGGCCGAGCTCGGAGCGCTCCTGAAGAACAACCGAATCGTGACCCTCACCGGCTCCGGTGGGTGTGGGAAGTCGCGACTGGCCATGCGCATCGCGTCGACCGCACCCGAACGCGACGGCACCGACGCATGGTGGGTGGATCTCGGTGTGCTGGCTCCCACTGCGAACGTTGCGGAGCAGATCGCAACCGAGATCGGGGTGGTGCCGAGAAATGACGTGATCGGCGAGCTCGAGCGTCGGCTGCGAGGCAAGCGCTCGCTCCTCGTGCTCGACAATGCCGAACACGTGCTCGATGCCACTGCCGCGGTTCTCGCGGCGCTGTTGACAAGGTGCCCGGAGACGAGCGCACTGATCACCAGCCGGCAACCCCTCGGACTCGCCGGCGAGGTCGTGTGGCGGGTTCCGGAACTGACGATGCCTGACGACACCAGCAAGGTCTCGCTCGACACCCTCGATCGCCATGACGCCCTCCGGCTGTTCCTGGTACGCGCCAGGGAGGCTCGTCCTGGGATGGTGCTGGACCGGCACGCCGTCGGGTACATCACCTCGATCTGCAGGGAGCTCGACGGGATGCCATTGGCAATCGAGCTCGCGGCTGCCCGGCTCCGCAGCGTTCCGCTGCCGACCGTCGCCGCCGGGATCGCCGAGATCGCCCGTTGGAAGGTGGGTGATCGGGCCAAGCCGGCCCGGCACGCAACCCTGAGGGCGTCGATCGAGTGGAGCTTCAATCTGATCAGCCTCTTCGAGCGGCGCGTGCTCGTGTGTCTCGCCACGTTCCGCTCCCCCTTCGACACGGATGCAGCATCCGCGGTGATCGCTGCCCTCGACGACGAGACGGCGGAAGACGGTGCGACTGCGGGCGACCACCTCGGGCGGTTGACCGATGTCGGACTGCTGCAACTGGACGACGGCAGCGGTCAGTACCGCATGCTCAACACCGTTCGCCAGTTCTGCACCGAGTCGGGTCGTACAACCGGCGATCTCGACCGAGCCGAGGAGGCTCACGCTCGGTACTTCGCCCACTGGTGTGGCGAGGTCGGCGAAGGTCGGCTGGGCATCGAGCACCACCCGTTCGTGCGTCGCATGCCCGATGTGGTCGCGGCGTCGTCGTGGGCGAGATGTCACGACGATCGCGAGACCATGTTCGCCATCTGCCGGGGATTGGCGCCGGTGCGGAGCGCCCTCGGCCAGCAGGCCGACTTCGTCGCCACCTGGGCCTGGCTCCAGGCCATCGACCAGGCCGAGCGCACCGCGCCGTGGGCGGAAGCCGTGGCCGCCCTGCTCCCCACCGCCACCAGCCAGTTGTACGAGACCGCATCGGTCGTCGACGAGATCCTCATCCACGTGGGCACCGGGTCCGGCCGCGCGTCGGCATGGCTGGAACGCGGTCGGGCGATGGTGCCCGCCTACACAGGGCGACCAGCGGCCATCCACGCGTACGCCGAGGGTCTCCTCGCCCGTGGCGACGACCTCGAGGCCTCGATCTACGTCGGATTCGCCGCGTACATGCAGGCCCTCCTCGGCCGACTCGACCGGTGCGATCCGTTACTCGATCAATTGCGGCGCCTGACCCGCCGCCACGGCTGCACGTTCAGCGTCGACTCGGTCGGCAACGGCTACGCAGCCGCGGTCGTCGCGGACACGATCCGTGGTGAGATCGGTTCGGCGCTGGATCGCAGCAAGCGTCCGGTCCCGATCGACCCGGCGTTCTCCCTCACCTCCGCCGCTGCCCTCGCCCACGCCGCCCTCCTCGCAGCCGACCTCGACACCATGGGTCGAGCACTCGAATGGTCGACCCACGGATCGTTTCCCTTGTTGGCGTTCCTCACCCCATTCACCGGCTGCTGTGCCGCGCTCCTGGACGGCGATGCCGGAGAAGCGGCCGAACTGGCCGAGGAGTTCTCGGATCAGGTCACGGTGCAGGTCTGGCAGGTGTACGCGCTACCAGTGACCAACGCGGCACTGATCGCCGTCGGCCGGATCGCCGAAGCGCAGGCGATCACCGACGGAGCAGGGTCGCTCGTCGCCGAGATGGACACTGCTCCGCAGATGACCGCTTCGATCCATGTCGGCCGCGCCCAGATCTCGCTGGCTCGGGACGAGCTTCACGACGCCGAGCGACAGGCGCTCGCCGCGCTCGATGTTGCCAACGTCGACCACCTGCCCATCGCCGCAGTCGACGCACTCGACCTCCTGGTCGCCGTCGGCGAACGACGGGGACTGGACTCAGCCTCCCCGATGGGGGAGCAAGCCGCGGCCGAGCGTCGGCGCCTCAGCTACCACTTCTCGATCGTCCCCGGTCGACAGTCGGTATGAGTCTGGACGCGCTGGTCAGGGCAGTTTTGCCAGGAGCACGCGCTCGCTCGAACCCTGCTCGAACAGTTGGTTCGTCCCGGCTTCGGCGAGCATCTCGAGATAGCCGGCGTCGGTGTTGATTGCGTTGATCTTGTCCAACTCTTCGGGGGTGTCGGCGCCGCCGATCCACGTCACTTCGAACATCTTGCCTGCCGCCGATATGCAGACGACGAGGCTGCTGCCGGTCACCTTGGTGACGTGCTCTGCCAGCTGGGTCGACCAGGCAACGGCGTCCCCAAGGGCGGAGCGGTCGATCGTGGCCCTGGTGACCAGGGTGAACTGCTTCGGTGCCGACGGCTCGCCCGTGACGGCGATCACCTCCGACAGGGTGCTCGGAGCAGGTTGGGCCAGCACGCCCTCGGCTGTCGCCGCGAGTGCTGCCCATTCGGTCGAGACCGCCACCTTCATCTGGGCGCCGATCATGTCGGCGTAGTTGTCGGAGCGCGCGGTGAGGAAGTACGTTCCGTACGGTCGGCCCGTGACAGCGGCCCAGGCGTTCCAGTCCTTGCCCGACTCCGTGCTGAGCATGTCGCGCATTTGCGCCACGAGGGCGACGAGCCGGCCGCTCTTGCCCGGGCTGGCCGTGAGTTCCGACGCTGAGATCAACATTTGTGGATTCCCCTCCTGATGGCACGCACCGTGCGCTGCCACGAACAGCATGATCAGTTGCTGTTACAGCAGCGCATCACGTCGGTGTCTGCGCCCCGGTCCGTGGGCAGCGGACGACGGGATTCGAACCCGCGCCCTCACCTCGGCCAGGTGATCCAACTGTTCCGCCCAGGCGGCCCCACTCGGTCGTCAGTTGGGTCGTCGGAGGTTGACGCCGGGGAGGTCATCGAAACCAGTCCGGTCAGAGGTGACGACGACCCGGCCGGTGGCGAGTGCGGTCGCTGCGATGATTCGACGCCGGCTCCGGCACGGATTCAGATTATCAGACTTGGCTGACGTTCAGACGGGGACGCTGACGGGTCGTGCCCAGCATCCGACTTGACTGATGCATCCACTATTGGATTCAATATTGAGATGGATGCCTGGTTGGAGTGGGGGCGGGGATGGTGATGACCGCAGAACAAAATCGTCGGTTGACGGAGGTCGGTCCCGGGACGCCGATGGGCAACCTGCTGCGGCGGTACTGGCATCCGATCGCTGCCGTCGACGAGGTGGCGCCAGCGGAGCGTCGGGCGGTGACGGTGCTCGGTGAGGACCTGGTCCTGTACCGGTTGCCGTCGGGGGGGTACGGCCTCACCGAGCGGCACTGCCCGCACCGCCGGGCCGACCTGCTCAACGGGTACGTCGAAGACGATGGTCTCCGTTGTAGCTACCACGGCTGGAAGTTCGACGTGTGTGGGCGTTGTGTCAGCCAGCCGTTCGAGGAGGTCGCGGGAGGGACCCGCTTTCGCGACCGCGTCAGCGCGACGACATACCGCGCCGAGGGGCGCTACGGGCTCGTGTGGGCCTACCTCGGACCGGACCCGGCGCCGTTGATCCCAGCCTGGGAGCCGTTCCTGATGCCGGACTGCTTCACCCAGATCGTGTTCCACGAGGTGCCGTGCAACTGGCTGCAGTGCCAGGAGAACAGCATCGACCCGGTGCACTTCGAGTGGCTGCACGCCAACTGGCTGCCTGGCCACGCGAACGACGTCGACCACTACGCCCCGGCGCACGCGCGGCTCGACTTCGACGAGTGGGAGTTCGGCTTCGCCTACCGGCGGATGCACGACGGCGAGGACGAGACCTCCGACGCGTGGGCCACCGGCCGGATGTGCATCGTGCCCAACCTGTTCGCGCCGGTGCACTTCGAGTGGCGGGTGCCGA
Source organism: Acidimicrobiales bacterium (assembly GCA_038213195.1). Taxonomy (GTDB): domain Bacteria; phylum Actinomycetota; class Acidimicrobiia; order Acidimicrobiales; family Ilumatobacteraceae; genus JAODBQ01. The sequence continues at coordinate 28,094 of JBBQTN010000027.1, forward strand.
TCGACGATCGCCGCACGTTGAGCGTGGTGTGGATCGCCGATCCGGTCAGCGACGAACGGGCGCCGTTCCACCAGGACGTGATCCCGTCGTGGTGGGGACGCACGCACGACGCCGAGGGCACGCCGCTGACGACGCACGTGCTCCACCAGGACACGCTCAGCTGGGTCGGGCAGGGCGAGATCGCCGATCGCACCCGCGAACACCTCGGGCGCAGCGACCGCGGCGTGCAACTGCTCCGCAACCGCCTGCTCGCCGACCTCGACGCCGTCGAACGCGGCGAGGACCCGTCCGGCCTGGTGCGCGATCCGGCGCGGAACGAGTGCATCGCCTGGCCGGCGGGATTGCGCCGGTTCTACGTCGCGCCGGTGCCGACCGAGGCGATCCGCGCCCGGATCGCAGCGATCGGACGCGCCGTGCCCAGCCTGCCCGAGGGCGAGCGGTTCTTCCTGATCGCCGGGCAGCCCGACGACATCCGCGAGCAGTGGGATGTCGCGATGGGCCTGCGCGACGACCGACCAACGGCCGACCGGCCCGATGCACTCACGGAGGTGCGCTAGATGTTCAACGGCAACAAGGTGCTGGACGTGCACTCCCACGTGTACGCGCCGATCGAGGCGTACGCCAACCTGACCCTGATCCTCGGAGCCAACACACCACTGCCGAGCGTGGTGCGCTCGAAGCGGCTGCCGATGTCGTACGGGTGGAGCGAGGAGCGGATCGTCGAGTTCATGAGCGGCCACGTGACGCTGCTCGATGAGCGCGGGATCGACGTGCAGATCCTCGGGCCGCGCCCGTTCCTCGGGATGGGATGGATGCCCGCTCACCTCCAGCCGGCTTGGACGGAGCACGTCAACGACCTCATCGACCTGCAGTGCCGAACCTTCCCGGACCGCTTCCTCGGCGCCTGCCAGCTGCCCCACGACGTCCACGCGCCCGACGCGTCGCACTGCGTGGCCGAGCTCGACCGCTGCGTCGACGAGCTCGGCTTCGTCGCCGCCTACGTCAGCCCCGACCCGGACGGCAAGCGCACCGCGCCCGGCGTGCACAGCCCGTGGTGGGACCCGCTGTACGAGCGCTGCGTCGAGCTCGACGTGCCGATCATCATCCACGGCTCGACCAACGGCGACCCGCGAGCCGCCGACATCCCGAACAACTACCAGCTCAACTTCCTCACCGAGCAGTACCTCGCCGGTCAGTTCCTGACCCGCGGCAACGTCTTCGATCGGCACCCGCAGCTGCGCGTCCTGATCTGCCACTGCGGCGGGGCGCTGGAGCGGTTCATCGCCACCGACGACACGCACATCGGCCAGCGCGACCTCGTCGACAACCTGTTCTACGACACCTGCGCCTACGACCTCGACTTCCTCACTGCGGCGATCCGTCAGAAGGGCGTCGACAGCATGTGCTTCGGTGTCGAGACGCCGGGTTCGGGCAGTGCGCTGCGCGCCGACACCGGCCGCCCCGGCGACGACCTGATCCCGCTGATCGACGGCTTCGACTGGTTGAGCGCCGGGGACAAGGACAAGATCTTCCACCACAACCCGGTGCGCTTCTGCAACGGCTTCAAGCGCGCCCTGTGACCGACGATCCCGACCGCCGGTCGCGTTTCGCCGCGCTCGACACCCCTGCGGTCTCGGACGCGCTCGACCGTCTCGGCGTCGACGGCCAGGCGGTGGGGATCGTCGCCATCGACCGCGGCGCGCAGCTGACCGGACGGGCGTTCACCGTGCGGATGCTGCCGCGGGGGCTGTCGGGCAAGTCCGTCGGCGACTACATCGACGACGTCGCCGCCGGCGAGGTGGTCGTGATCGACAACCAGGGACGGCTCGAGGCGACCGTCTGGGGTGACATCCTGACGACGATCGCGGCCCGCAACGGCGTCGCCGGGACGGTGATCGACGGCGTGTGTCGCGACGTGCGCCGGGCGAGCGAGCTGGCCTACCCGATCTACGCCCGCGCCCACACGATGCGCACCGGCAAGGACCGAGTGGCGGCGGAGGCGTACCAGCAACCGGTGCAACTGGCCGGAGTCCGCGTCGAGCCGGGCGACTGGGTTCGCGGCGATGCGGACGGGATCGTGGTCGTGCCGGCGGCCGTGATCGACGATGTGCTCGCTGCGGCCGAGCAGATCGACGCCACCGAGGAACGCATCCGCGACGGTGTGCGCGGCGGCGGCCGGCTCGACGAGATCCGCACTCGGCTCGGCTACCACGCGCTGCAGTCGCGCGAGGCCGATCGTGGCTGATCCGGGTGCGACCGCGACGGTGCTGTCGGCGGACGTGCTGTCGCGCGCTGCGCAGCTGGGAACGGCGACGCTCCACGAAGCCGCCGGTCGGATCGGTGCGGTCCCGGCGACCATCCACCCGGTCGACCCGTCGTGGCGCATCGCCGGTCCGGCGCGCACGGTGGCCGGTCTCGCCGGGGACAACCTCGCCATCCACCATGCCATCGCGACCAGCCGTCCCGGCGACGTGCTGGTCGTCGCCACCGGCGACATCGACGCGGCGTGGGGCTACTGGGGCGAGATCATGTCCCGCGCCGCTGCCAGTCGGGGTCTCGGCGGGCTCGTGCTGCAGGGCGGATCGCGCGATCACTCCGCCCTGCCCGGAGTCGGCTTCCCGGTATTCTCGCTCGGCGCGTGCATCCGCGGCACCGGCAAGGAGCAATCGGCCGCCGGGGTGCGCGTCGGCGTGCTGATCCGGTTGGGTGACGTCGACGTGCGCGACGGGGACCTCGTCGTCGGCGATGTCGATGGCGTCGTCGTGATCCCCTCTGCGCAGGCGGCGGAGGTGGTGACCGCCGGCGTGCGCCGCGAGGAGCACGAGGCGGTCGTGATGCAGCGCCTGGCGGCGGGCGAGACGACGCTCGACATCTACGGGCTCGGCTGATGACCGCGATCGAACTGCTCGCCGCGCTGGACTCGTGCGCTGTCTCGGACGCCTGCGACAGCCTCGGCATCGACGGGCGGGTGGTCACCGGGCTCACCGACCTCACCGGACGCCACCGCATCGCCGGCCGGGCGGTCACCGTGCTGCTCGGCCCGCCGACGGCGGAGGTGGCGAGCCGCCACCTGTGCACCGCGGCGATCGAGTCCGCCGGGCCGGGTGATGTGATCGTCGTCGCCCACCAGGGCCGCCTGGACTGCGCCGGCTGGGGCGGCAACCTGTCTCGCGCCGCGCGGGCCCGCGGCGTCGAAGGGACCATCGTCGACGGTGCGGTCCGCGATGTCGACGAGGCGGCCGACATCGGGTACCCGGTGTACGCCCCCGGGGCCACGCCGCGCACCGCCCGTCGACGGGCGCAGGAGATCGCCTGGGGTGTCGCCGTCGAGATCGGCGGTGTCACCGTCCGGCCCGGTGACCTCGTGGTCGCCGACGCGACCGGGATCGTCGTCGTCCCGCACGAGCGAGCGGAGCGGATCATCGCCGTTGCGGCGGCGATCGTCGAGCGCGAGGCGGCGATGGCCATCGCCATCGCCGCCGGCACCCGGGTGAGCAACGTGATGGGGCGCAACTACGAGCGGATGTCCACCGACGAGGCGCGACCGGGGGGCGCAACGAGCGAATGACCAAGCAAGTCGGTCGGCGTCAAACAGTCGGCGCTGCGTGCTCTCCGACGAGTCCCAGCCGCCGCGCCTCGACGCCGTGGAGGTCGTCGAGCAGGCCGATCATCGGTGCGAGGATCTCGCTCATCACCGCCGACGCGACGACGGTCCGCAGCCGCGGCGATGGTCTGGTCGCGGCGTCGATGACCGCCTCGACCACCGCGCTGAGGTCGTCGGAGGCATCCGTCATGCGCCGATGCAATCCGGCGCGGAACCCGCCGGCCGCCGCCCGGTAGGACTCGCTGTCGGCGGCGTCGGCGGCGTCGGCGGCTGCGTCGTCGACGATTCCGGTGCGGAACGGGCCGGGGAGCACGGAGACGACGCGGATGCCGAACGGGCGCACCTCGAGGTCGAGGGCGGCCGACGCCGCGTCGAGGGCGTGCTTCGAGCCGACGTAGGCGGCCAGGTACGGCGTGCACAGCACTGCGCCGATGGCGGTGACGTTGACGATCCGCCCCGATCCGGCGCCACGCATGGGCGCGAGCACGAGACGGCTCAGCTCGAGCGGTCCGAGGACGTTGGTCGCGAAGATCCGTTCGACCGTCGCCGCCGGGGTGTCCTCCAGCGCGGCGATGTGGGAGATCCCGGCGTTGTTGACCAGCACGTCGATCCCTCCGAAGCGGTCGAGCACCTGCTCGACGGCGGCGGCCATCGACGGCGCGTCGGTGACGTCGAGCGGCACGACCGCGAGCTCACCCGCCGCGCCGGCGACGGCGGCGTGCAGCGCGTCCGCGCGCTCCGGTCGGCGCATTCCTGCCGCGACCTGGTCACCGCGATGCGCGAACGCCGACGCGATGGCCAGACCGAAACCGGAGTTGCTCCCGGTGACGAGGACGACAGCCATCGGTGGATCAGCGCGCCGCGATGATGAGCGGGACGTCCGAGGCGATCGGCGCGCCGCTGTCGGCGCGACGGGCGTCGGCGCTCAGCGTCCGCCAGTCCGCATCGGGCTCGAGCACCAGCGACGCCGAGCGGACGCGATCGAGGCTGACGTCGTCGACGTTCGGCGGCACGGCGCCCTCGTCGCGCAGCGCCTTGACGGCCGCGACCATCTGAGCGCGCACGGCGATCACCATCTGGTCCGACGACCCGAGGTGCTCCTGTGTGCGGTCGTAGACGGGTTCGCCGTCGGCGGCGCACATCAGCTCGGTCATCGCCCGGTCCTGCAGGTTGAGCACGAACGGGACGCCGAAGCGCATCGACTCCTTCTCCACGTCGCGGTTGCGCAGGTAATCGTTGCGCTTGTTCGCGAACGTCATGAAGTACGAGCGGGGATCGTTCGTCCGAGGCAGGTAGCCGCCGACCGGCGCGAACCCGTCTTCGGTCAGCAACGTGTCGCTGCCGGCGCCGATCGCGGAGATCGCGTCCGTCATCGGCTCGGCGATGCTGGCGATCTGGTGGATGAGCATCGCATGGAGGTCGTCGACGGGCACGAAGCTGCGCAGCACGGCGACCGAACCGATGCTGATCGTGGTGTGGAACGGGAACACGAAGTTGTTGATCCGATGCCAGTCCTTGCCGTCGGGCAGGGTGCGCATCGACGTGTAGAACGCTCCCCAGTCTGTGCGCTGCACGTCGAGGCGCGGCGGGTTGGGATCGTTGTTCCAGAAGCCGGGGAGACCGATCGGGGGGTTCGGCGCGTCCTCGGCCAGACGGCGATGGACGTGGTCGAGGTGGGCGGAGTCGAGGTCACCCTCGATGTTCTGCAGCCAGTTGGCCTCCTCCATCATCACCGACGGCGGAGCGACGTGGTCGGCCGGCAACGTGTTGATCTCGAACTCGGGGAACGGCGGTGGCGTCCGCCGAGAACCCATGTACACCCAGATCATGTGGTTGACCTCGTGGCACGGGTAGGCGCGGATCGAGATCGTCTCCTTGAAGTGAGCCTCGGCACGACTGCCGGCGCGCTCGGTGGGCACGTCGACCAACGCGCCGGAGCGGTCGAACTTCCAGCCGTGGTAATTGCAACGCAACCCGCACTCCTCGTTGCGCCCGAAGTACATCGATGCACCGCGGTGCGGACACGCCTCGACGGTCGCAGCCATCTTCCCGTCGGAGTCGCGGAAGACGACGAACGACTCACCGAGCAACATCATCCGCTTGACCTCGCCGCCGGGGTCCGGGAACTCCGACGACGGCAGGCACGGGATCCAGTACTGGCGCATCAGCTCGCCCATCGGTGTCCCTGCTCCGACACGGCACAGCAGTTCGTTGTCGCTTCGGCTCAACATCTTCGACCCCCACAGGTTCAGCCCGAAGCCAGGCGGCTCCGGGTGTCAGACGTCCGGTGTGACCGGATTCGACGCACCGGTCTGGACGATCCACGTCGCGAAGCCCATGCCGCACCCGGTGCCCGCCGGCGACCGGTAGCACGGCGCATAGCCCTGCCACGACGTCCCGACGTCACCCATCGCCCCGGCGACGGTGATCCAGTTGCGGATCTCCGACGATCCCGCTTGCAGCTGCTCCACCGGCAGGGCGGCCAGGACCTCCAGATCCGCGTTGCGCAGCGCCGCCAGCACGCGAGCGTCGAGCTGCTCGTTGACCACGAAGTGGCTCAGCCCGCCGGACGCGACCACAGCGACGCGTTGGTCGCCAGGCGCCGCGTCGATCGCCGACCGCAACGCCGCTCCGAGCGCGAGGCAACGCTCCGGCGTCGGCTGGTTGGGCGGGTAGTACGTGTTCAACAGGAGCGGGATGATCCGGACGTCCGGCTCCAGCAGCCGCTCGCCGACGAAGCCGAAGGCGTGCCCGAAGCCGTGGCCGGCAGGCTGCGTCGCCACGCTGGCTGCGTCGATGCCTGCCGCGCACAGCCCGGCAAGCAGCGCGTGGGCCAGCTTCCCGTCGCCGGCGAAGCGGTGTTGCTCGTCCATCGCGTAGCCGACCTTGACGACGTCGAAGAACTCCGAGCCATGGATCTCGAGCTCGGCGGTCACCCACGCGTCCCCCCAGTAGACCGCGATCGCCGGCTGGCACGACTGGTCGAACAGCTCCATCTGGTCGTCGCCGATCACGACCACGGCGTCGGGACGCAGCTCGCGCAGGTGCGCCGAGACCCGTGCCATGCCCTCCTGGCAGAGGGCATAGCGCTCGTTCCAGCGCTCCGGGACCAGCTCGTCGGCGAGACTCCCGGCGAACGTGGCCTCCAACTCGTCGTAGGTGCGCAGCACGCCGAGGCGGTCGAAGAGCTGGGGGTTGCGCCGATCCTGCTCGGCGCGCTCGGGCCACAGACGGGGCTCGGCCAACAGCAGTGGGCTGTGGCTGCATCCGGCCGCTCCGGCGAAGATCCCCATCAGCGCCCACCACCGCGTTCGCTGGGATCGCACACTGAAACCCCGGACATGATGGCCGTCGATGCGCCGCCGGTGTGCCCTGTCCACATTGGATGCAATTGTAGATCCAATCTGTCGGCCCATGCAAGCGCGACGTCAGCCGCCGGCGCCGCGCTGCATCCTGTGGGTCGCCAGCAGGGCCACGGTGCGGTCACCATCGAACGGGGAGAGGCTGGCGATCAGTCCTTCGTGCTCGGCGATCGTGCGCGAGCGCTGGGCGCGGGTCGTGTACTTCTGAGCGATGTACGGGGCAGCGATCGTCCACAACCGCTCCAGCTCGTCGAGCACGACCTTCATCGGCGACAGCCGGAAGATCTCGAAGTGGAACCGGCGGTTGAGGTCGATCATCGGTGACCAGTCGTCGGACCCGACGTAGTCGCCCATCTCACGATTGAGCGCAACGAGATCCGCGATCTGCTCCGACGACGGAGCTTCGATGGTCTCCATCACCTTCGTCTCCAGGAACTCCAGCATCAGGTAGATCTGGCGCAGCTCCGACACCGAACGCTTCCTCACGAAGTACCCGCTGTGCACACGGTGGTCGAGCAAACCCTGGTCGGCGAGCACCCGCAGCGCCTCACGGACCGGCACCCTGCTCAGTCCGAGCAAACCTGCCATCTCCTCCTGACGCACCGGCTCTCCGCCGCCGAGCGCACCCGACACGATTCGGGAACGAATCGCATCGGCTGCCAGCGCAACAGCGACCCCTTCCCGGATTGACAAGCCGTCCTCCTTCGCTCCGGGGTGGACGCTCGCACGACCCGACTCCTCCCCGCCACGATAACCAGACGTCCTGTTCAGCGCGTCACCACTGGATCCAATCGGGAGGGCATGGGGCGCTTTCAGCGCCGGCACGAGGCCGGCGAACAAGGTGAGGTCGTCGGGAGTCGGGTGAACAATGGACTGACCGCGGCTGACGACCGCTACATGGCGAAGCCCTCGACCCGCTGCCCAAGCGGCGCGTCGCTGACGTACTTCTCTGCTCGCACTCGCAGCAAAGTGCCGGTGACGAGCGGCCTGCGTTCCGATCCGCGCGTCGCCGTGGATTCGGAGGTGCGGCAGCTCAAATGCCGTTTGGTCGACCATTGCGGAAGGTGAGCCGCTCGACCGGCCCGACGTCCCCTATCCGCGCACGGCCCCGATCTGACCCGCGTCACCCATGTGCCGATGAGCCGCGCCTCGCGAACTGTCACCCTCGGCCACTCTCGGTGATCCAGGTTCGACCCAGGCCCTCTGCCACGGTGCGCCCAGGGCCGGCGTTGGAGGGCACCCTACGCACGCCGTTGGGTTGCGCGATATGGGGCACCTCGCCGGCATCGCGCCTCGCGGCACGGGGCAGCCCAACCGTTCCTTTCGGCGGCCGTCTCGAACTTCGTGTTTTGACAGAACGGGTTGGCCATGGTTTCCGCTTCCAGAGCGACGGGCGAGGGTGGGTCCTGGCGGTTTATGTGATCTGGACGGTGCAACCGGGCCTCCC
>JBBQTN010000028.1:0-35970 GCA_038213195.1 Acidimicrobiales bacterium
CGCGGCGCACGCTGCAGCCGTGATCGCAGCCTCGTTCTCAGCGGAGGTGGTCGGCGTCCACGCCACCGGGCTGCTCGACGTGTGGTCGACGCAACCGGGCGTCGGCAGGAACTCCCATGATCGTGTCCGCGCGCTCCTGCACGGCGCGTGGAGCGAGCCACTGCGCGACGGATCTCATCGTCTCCAGTTGGAACTGCGCGACGGTCCACCCGCCGATGTGCTGCTGGCCGTCGCGGATGAGATGAACGCGGACCTGCTCGTCGTCGGCAACCGTGGTGCCGGTGACACCGCTCTCGGCGAGTTGGGCAGCACCAGCGGCAAGATCGTACGTCGCAGTCACCGGCCGGTCCTCGTCGTGCCCTGCTCCGCCGACCTGGCCGGCGGGGCACGGACCGGAGACTCGTCCACATGAGTGGTCGGCGATGAGCCCGAACAACCCCGGCGGACCGCGCCGCGCAGACCTCGACCGGTGCGAGCACGACGCGGTGCTGATCGACGGCGGGCATGTGCACATCTCCGCGGCTGGACCGGGTGACGAAGCCGACCTCCGGGCGTTCTACGACGAGCTGTCCGACCATTCCTCGTACCTCAGGTTCTTCGGCATCCGTCGCGCGATCCCACCATTGGAGCTGACCCACCGCGTCGCCGACGGACCGCCGTCGGACCTGACGCTGCTCGCTCGCGACGACGACCGAACGGTCATCGGCGTGGGCGAGTTCCACCGCTGCCCGAACCAGACCGACGCCGAGGTGGCGTTCGCGGTCGGCGACAGCCACCATGAGCGTGGCGTCTCCACACTGCTGTTCGAAGGTCTCGCGTGCGTTGGTCTGTCATGCGGCATCCAGCGGTTCGTCGCACAGACCCTGGCCGACAACGCACCGATGCAGCTCGTCTTCAAGACCGCAGGGTGCCCCGTCCGGATGACGCGTGAACTCGGGGTGGTCGACGTCACGATCGATCTCGATGGCGACGCGCTCGGGCGGGCGGCACGGGCACGAGCCGCCGTGGCGGCTCGGCACACGCCGGTGCCATGCGCCCGGGCGACGAGCTCGGGACCTTGGACACTGGAACGCCCGCGCGCCGCGCGTGCGCGGCGTCCACGCGATCGTCGCCGACATCACGGTTCGTCCGGCGCGGTGAGCGCGGGAGGAGCCGTTCCGAACGGTTCGCAGGCACGTCGTCCGGCGCGGCTGCAAGGCGGCGGCTCCTGCGGATGCCGTGCTGAGGTGCTCGCCTCAGTCCCGCCGTGGAACTGACCAGACCAGCTGGGTGCCGCGGTCCGAAGACGAGATGTCGCAGGTGCCTCCCAGGCGCACCGCTCGGGTCCGCAGGTTGTGCACCCCACGACCGCCGGTCGGTGCGGGATCGAAGCCATGGCCGTCGTCGGCGACCGTGAGCGAGACGGTGTCATCGGTCGCGCTGAGGACCACGGCCACGGAGCCCGCCGCGGCGTGCTTGGCGACGTTCGAGAGCGCTTCACGGATCACCGCGCACAATGCGTCTGCGACCTCCTCGGTGACGAGGGTGTCGACGGGGCCCGCGAAGTCGATCTTCGGAGCGAAGCCGAGCGTCCGCGCCGCCTCAGCGCCGATCTGCAGCAACTCCTCTCGGATCGAACGATCATGCAGGCGGGCGGTGTGCAACTCGAAGATCGCGCTGCGGACATCACGCACCGTGGCATCGAGGTTGTCGACGGCCGTCAGGATCCGTTCGATCGCTCGGGGGTGATCGATCAGGTTCAGCGTGCCCTGGAGCGACAGGCTGATCGCGAACAGGCGCTGCATCACCGTGTCGTGCAGGTCGCGGGCGATCCGCTCGCGATCCTCGACCGTCGCCAGATCTGCCACGCGAGCGTGCAGCCTGGCGTTGTCGATGGCGATGCCCGCTGCGCTGGCGAGGCTGACCACGAGCTCTTGGTCGACTTCGGTGAACACGTCGCCACCAACCTTGTCGCACAGGTAGAGGTTCCCGAACACGACACCGCGTACCAGGATCGGCACCCCGAGGAACGACGTCATCGGCGGATGGTTCGCAGGGAAGCCGTAGCTGCGCGGGTGCGCATGCAGATCAGGCAGTCGCAGTGGCTGCGGGTCGACGATCAACACGCCGAGGATGCCGTGTCCTTCCGGCAGCTTGCCGATCATCGCCCGCCGCTCTGCAGTCAAGCCCACGGTGATGAACTCGGACAGTCGCTGGCCGGAGGGATCGAGCACGCCGAGCGCCCCGTAGTGTGCCTCGACCAGCTCCGCTGCGGTTGCGATGATCCGTCGTAGGACCGACTCGAGATCGAGGTCGGAGCTGATCGCCAGCAAGCCGTCCAGCAGCCGGCGAAGCTGCAGCGCGGCCGCCCCGTGGTCCACCGTCGGATCCTACGCGGACCGATCTTCTGTGGAGTGTCAAGCCGCCCGGACCGTTGGTGTGCGAACATTCATCGCATGGCGCTGCGCGTGTTCCTCGTCGACGATCACGAGATCCTGCGCCACGGGCTGCGCGATCTGCTCATGGCCGAAGGCGACATCGAGGTCGTCGGCGAGGCCGGCACGGTGCAGGAGGCGTTGCATCGCATCCGCACCGTCGAAGTCGATGTCGCCGTGCTCGACGTGCGCCTGCCGGACGGCACAGGCATCGAGTTGTGCCGCGAGCTCCGCTCGGCAGAACCCCCGGTGGCCTGCCTGATGCTCACCTCCTACAACGAGGACGACGCCCTGCTCGACGCGATCCTGGCCGGCGCCGCGGGCTACCTGCTGAAAGAAGGTCGGGGCAGCGACATCATCAGCGCTGTGCGGCGCGTCGGTGACGGTCACTCGTTGATCGACGCAGCCACCACGCAACGCGTCAAGGCGCGCATCCTCAAAGCCGCCCAGCAGGACGATCGGCTCGCGAACCTGAGCAACCAGGAGCAAAGGATCCTCCCCTTCCTCGCAGAGGGCAAGACGAACCGCCAGATCGCGGCCGAGATGTTCCTCGCCGAGAAGACGGTCAAGAACTACGTGTCCAACCTGCTCACGAAAATGGGGATGAGCCGGCGCACCGAGGCGGCCGTGTACGCGGCCCGTCACGAAGAGCGGACCAACCGCCAGCCACCACCGACGAAGTGAATTCAGGCGCCACAGCTGTCACGACCGCATGAACACGTTCGGTGCCTCGTCGGGAACTCGCACGGTGTTCGCTCGGTCCCCAAGCTGCTGATGAAGGCATTGGGTCTGGTCAGCCCGATGATGCGTGGTCTGGCAGAGATGTCATATGAGTTCGACGCACCGTTCGTCCTCGACACCAGCAAGTTCGAGTCCACGTTCGGTACGTCCGCCACGCCGATGCCCATCGCGGTGGCAACGACGGTCGCCTGGTACCGAACCAACGCTGGCGCGACATGACACCGCGGCAGTCGATGGACCCGATGCCGGTGTTACCGCACGGGTCGGGTGGTCGAAACGGGTGCGACGCATCGGTGGGTTCATCCAGGTCGCGTTCGCCGCGCTCTGGCTCATCCGGGGCGACCGACGGCCCCGAAGTGACCGAGATCGAGCGAGCCACTCCGCTTGGCTGCTGCCCTCGATCGCGATCACGATCGGACCGCCGGTCGCTACAGGTTCGTCAGTTGGTCCCCGACGCGGCGAACGACCGTGTGGCAGGCCTCGAGGAGGGCGGGGACGAACACGTCGTAACGGCTGAAGGCGAAGTGGTTGCCGTCTACCGAGTGCACGCTCGCGCCGGGGAGTGAACGAGCGAGCTCGAGTTGGCGCCAGGCGGGGATGAGGCTGTCCTGTCGGGTGACGACGACGGCGATGGGGATCTCGGCTTCAACTGCTGTCACCGCTGGCGGGGCCGACACCCCGGCGGCCGCGCACAGGACCATGGCTTGCACGCGGTCGGGGTGGCGGCGGGCGAGTTGTGAGGCGATGGCGCTGCCGAGCGAGTAGCCGACGGCGATGAAGCTCTCCACGCCGAGCGCGTCGGCCAACCCGACGACGTCGTCGACGGACCCGACGTCGTGACCGCGCAGGTCCGGGGCGATCACGCGGAAGTGGCGGGCCAGCGCCGGCATCGCCGTCGCCCAATTGCCGGCCGCGGTGCCGCGCCATCCATGGAGCAGGATGAGGGTGGGCGCCCCTGGCGGGCCGGCGAGCTCGTGCACGAACAGTCGGCCGCCTCGCGGCAGATCGACGTGGCACGAGCGAGCATCAGGAACATCGATCTCCAAGCGGCGTGGCGGGCGGCGCAACGGCGAGCCTGTCGCCGAACGGCGCAGCCACTCAGCCCGGCGGGCGACGTAGGCGGCCCGTCGTCGCAGGCTGCGCTCGTAGCCCTCGAGAAGACCGATCCGCGCGCCTCGATATGCCCAGGCGGGGGGCCACGAAGCGAGCCCTGGTGATGTCATTCGTCGAGCAGTGCGAATCATCGTGGTCTCCTTTGTTGGTGGTCGAAGCGACCGAGGAACGTCGTGATGACGGCTCCGGTAGAGCGCAACGCCGTCGCCCACGCCTCCAGCAGCCGGGCCCCGCCAGCGGTGATCGTGTAGATCCGGCGCGCCGGACCGGGAGCATCGACGTCCCAATGCGAAGAGACGAGTCCTTCAGCTTCCAAACCTCGCAACAACCGATACAGGTTGCCGAGATCCACCTCGGCGCCGTCGCCGACGAGAGTGGGGATGTGCTCCAGCAAGTCGTAGCCGTGGCGCGAGCGCTCGTGCAGCAACTGCAACAGTGCAGGTTCGACGAGCCGTTCGACACGGGCCCGCACCGCCCACTCGCCGGTGTGTGAGACCCACCGGCACCGGACCCTTGGCGAGTACACGCCCGTACTATATGTCTCTTACATCTAAGGGTCAAGAGGTCGGCTTCGCCGGCCAGCCACGCTGACCACCCCCGACCCGACCCTGCACATCCGGCACCAAGTGAGCACCGCGTTCGACACCGAACGGCGGCTCGGACGACGGCCCGACGAAGCCGACGACCTTCTGTCCAGTCACGCGTCTCGGCGACCGACTGCGATCATCGCCGCGGTGAACGTGGCCACCACCCAGACCCCGAGCACGATGATCGCGTGGCCGGTCGTGAGGATGTCGCCCGCAGCACGGGTGCTGAAGAGCGATTCGCCTGCCGTGGCGGGGAGCAGCTTGGAGACGTTGTTGTCCCAGGGGCTCGGCAACGCGTTCGACAGGATCGGAAGGACCAGGACCACGGCGAACAGTGCGGCCAGTGCACCCGGGGTGCGCCGCAACACAGTTGCCATGGAGAACCCGATCACGGCCACTGCGGTGAGGTAGACCGCGCCGCCGATGACAGCTCGCAGCACTCGAGGATCTCCCAGCGAGACGCCGACATGCTTGCCCTGCAGGATGAACTGGCCGATGCCGAACGCGATGAAGCATCCGACGAGACAGACGAGCAGCGAAACCGTCGCCAGGACGCTCGCTTTGGCAGCGATGACCGTTCGCCGCCGCGGGATCGCCGCAAATGTCGTGCGGATCGAGCCGGTCGTGTACTCCGACCCGATCACCAAGACGCCGAGCACGCCGATCGCCAGTTGGGCGAGGAAGATACCGCGCAGGCTGTGCGCGGTGGGATCGAAGGTCAGCCGATCGATCGGATCGAGGTGGTCCCAGCGGGCGATGATCGCCGCGCACAGCAGCGCCCCGAGCCCAACGGTGATGACAACAGTGACGAGGAGCGACCAGACGGTCGACTTGACACTGCGCAGCTTCACCCACTCCGCGCCGACGGCGGCCCAGAACGTGCCGCTGGCGGTCTCCGGGCGGGAGAGAGCGGCCCGCTCGAACTGGGCGATCGTGGTCATTGCGAGTCTCCTGACACGAGGGCACTCGAGCCATGGAAGTCCACGCTTGCCTCGGTGAGCCTGAAATAGGCGTCCTCCAACGATTCACGTTGGCGGACGAGTTCGGAGATGACGATCCGGTGCTCCAGCGCCAATTCACCAATGGTCCGCGAATCGAGACCGCTCACCACCAGCGAGTCGTCGTGGCGGGTGATCGACCCTCCCTTCGCTGCCAGGATCCGGCGGAGATCATCGAGGCGTGGGGTCTCGACACGGACCGTTCCCTGGCCGCCCCCGATCACGTTGGCCACGCTGTCGGCCACGATCAGGCGACCCCGCCCCACGACGATCAACTGGTCCGCAGTCTGCGCCATCTCGGACATCAGATGACTGGACAGGAAGATCGTGCGCCCTTCCATCGCGAGCGACTTCAGCAACGTTCGGATCCAAAGGATCCCCTCCGGATCGAGACCATTCACTGGCTCGTCGAACATCAGGATCGGCGGATCACCGAGCAAAGCTGCGGCGATGCCCAGCCGCTGCCCCATGCCCAGCGAGAACTTCCCGGCGGGCCGCCCGGCGACGTCGCTGAGGCCGACGAGGTCGAGGACGACGTCCACGCGATCCCGACCGATCCGACTGCTCTTCGCCAACGCGAGCAGGTGGTTGTACGCGCTGCGGCTCGGGTGTAACGCCTTCGCGTCCAACAACGCGCCAACCTCGTGCAGCGGATACGGCACGTCACCGTAGAAACGACCGTTCACGGTCACTTGACCCGATGTCGGCGAATCCAACCCCAGAATCAACCGCATCGTCGTCGTCTTGCCAGCGCCGTTGGGCCCGAGGAAGCCGGTGACGACACCAGGCCGCACCTCGAAATCTAGGTGGTCGACAGCCACGGTCGAGCCGTATCGCTTGGTCAGACCTTCGGCCAGAATCACCCGCAGGACCCGCGGCTCGGGCATGTTTCCGTTGCACGGCGATTGCGTCGCTTCATGATTTCGACCATACAGAGTCTCCCCTGAGAGAACCCTGAGACTCACCGATCGCTCGCCACACGGAGGTCCATGCGGATCGCCGCGGGGCAGTCGATGGCCAGCCGATCGTGGTCCACTCCCTGTCCGGGCCGACGACCGGGGTAACGATCCTCGCGGACGTACTGGGGAACACGTACGGCATGCCCGACCTCGACCTGGGAGCCTCCGGCACGGCAGCAACCGTGTCCCACGGCGACACGACCCTCTCCATCACCCTCACCGCTGACCACAACCTGGTCCACCACGCGGTGCTGATCCGGCTGGTCACGTTCGGTACGAGCACCACGGTCGGGGACCTCCTGGTGCACATGGTCGTCTGAACGATCCATCGGGCCAACCCGATCAGCGAGGCGTCGGTCCGTCTTCGGCCGGCGCCTCGCCGCGTCGCCGCCGCGTGCCCGATGGGCGGATGGTTCCGCACGGACGACGGCGGCGTCGGGCTGCTCGAACCGCGCAGGAGGCAAGGGACCGGACCATATCGTCGGTATATCGAGAACCACATACGTGCTGGCAACACGACACTGCCTTGACTGGAGGCGTGGCCTACTTCGAGTCAGCACGTCCGCCGCAACCGTCGGGGGACGCAGTCGGCATCCCGTCCGGGTTGCCCGTACGACCAAGCACGCATTGACATCATGAAAGGTCTCGGGCTGACCGTCTACGGCTGCGAACAGGACGAGGCAGACCTGTTCAACGCGCTGTGTCCACGCTTCGGGGTCGTGCCGACCATGACGAGCGACGCAGCGTCGGAGGCCAGCGTCGGCTCGCTGGCCGCCAACCGTTGCATCAGTGTGGGACACAAGTCCGAGATCTCCGCGCCGATACTTCGCGCGCTGCATGAAGCCGGTGCGGAATACATCTGCACCCGCAGCATCGGCCTCGATCACATCGATCTGCGCGCCGCCCACCAGATGGGGATCGCTGTCGAGAACGTGGTGTACGCGCCGGACGGTGTCGCCGACTACACGCTGATGCTCATCCTGATGGCGATCCGCAACATGACAGGACTCCTCCGGTGTGCGGACAAACATGACTTCAGGCTGAGCAGTCCTCGTGGCAAGGACCTCCGCGACATGACGGTCGGTGTATTGGGTGCCGGGCGCATCGGCAAGGCAGTCATCCGGCGCCTGCAAGGGTTCGGATGCCGTGTGCTGGCGTCCAGCAACAGGCGGACGGAGGCCGCACCGGCGGAGTTCGTGTCTTTTGATGAACTGCTCCTCGAGAGCGATGTCCTCACGCTTCACCTGCCGCTCAACCCCGACACGCATCATGTCATCGGCCACCAACAAATTGCGACGATGAAGCAGGGCGCATTCCTCATCAACACAGGGCGCGGGGCGCTCGTGGATACCGGCGCGCTGGTCGTGGCTCTGGAAGCCCGACATCTGGGCGGCGCGGCGCTCGATGTGCTGGAAGGTGAAGAAGGACTCTTCTATGCGGACTGCACTGCGAAAGCGTTCGACCACCCCCTTCTGTTGAGGCTGCAGCAGCTGCCGAACGCAATCGTCACACCGCACACGGCTTACTACACGGAGCAAGCGCTCTACGACACCGTTGAGCGGACTCTCTTGAATTGTCTGAGATTTGAAAGGAAGCGAGATGACGAGATTCAAGATTGCCATCTTGTTCGGGGGCTGCTCCGAGGAACATGACGTCTCCGTGAAGTCGGCGATGGAAGTCGCATCGCACATCGACGCCCAGAAGTATGACCCGGCGTACGTCGGCATCACGAAGGGGGGCGCCTGGAGGTTGTGCACGCGACCGTACCAAGGATGGGCTGACGGCGATTCCCGCCGAGCCGTGCTTTCGCCTGACAGGCAAACGCACGGTTTGCTCGTCCTCGACGGCGACCGGTGGCGCGTTGTCCATGTCGACGTCGTGTTTCCCGTCTTGCACGGTAAGTCGGGGGAGGACGGCGCAGTACAAGGTCTGCTGGAGCTGTCGGGGATCCCCTATGTGGGCTGCGACATCCAGAGCTCGGCGATCTGCATGGACAAGGCGCTCGCGTACATCGTCGCCCGAAGCGCGCGAATTGCGACGCCTGAGTTCGCTGTTCTGTATGGCGCCGACATGCCCGCACCAACCGAGCTCACCTACCCCGTCTTCGTCAAACCGGCGCGTTCGGGCTCGTCCTTCGGCGTGAGCAAGGTCGAGCGTGCGGACGATCTCGAGACCGCGATCGTGTCCGCAAGGCTGTATGACGACAAGGTGCTGATCGAGGAGGCGATCATCGGCACCGAGGTCGGCTGTGCCGTGCTGGGCAACGGCTCGGAGCTGATCGTCGGGGAGGTGGACCAGATCACGCTGCGGCATGGGATCTTTCGCATCCACCAGGAGTCCGAACCGGAGAAGGGCTCTGCGAACGCGGTGATCACCGTTCCCGCGGATCTGCCGGCGGCCACACGCACCCAGGTACGGGAAGCAGCCGAGGCGATCTACGTGGCACTCGGCTGCAGAGGGCTGGCACGTGTGGACATGTTCCTGCAAGAGGACGGACGCATCGTGCTCAACGAGGTCAACACACTGCCGGGATTCACGTCCTACAGCCGGTACCCGCGGATGATGGATGCGGCCGGCATGGGCCTCTCCGAAGTGATCGATCGCTGCGTCTCATTGGCGACGACCCGATGAGCATGGAACGAGGATTCGTCTTCTTGGACGAGGCGCTGAGCGGAGTTCGTTGGGACGCCAAGTACGCCACCTGGGACAATTTCACCGGAACACCGGTCGATGGATATGCGGTCAACCGCGTCGTCGGTTCACGCGCACTCGCAGATGCGCTGCTGAAGGCGAAGACCCGGGCTGCAGCCCTCGGCTACGGGTTGCTGCTGTGAGACGGCTATCGCCCTCAACGCTCGGTGGACCGCTTCCTGGAATGGTCGACACAGCCCGAGGACGGACGCACCAAGCAGAAGTTCTATCCGAACATCGAGCGGGCCGAGATGATCACGGAAGGGTACGTCGCACCAAGGTCAGGCCACAGCCGGGGAAGCGCCGTCGACCTCACCCTCTACCAACTGGACACCGCAGAGCTCGCTTCGATGGGCGGAGGCCACGACCTGATGGACGAGCGCTCACACCACGGAGCCCGAGGGGTCTCGATCACCGAAGCCCAGAACCGCAGGACGCTGTGTTCCATCATGGAGCACAGCGGGTTCCGACGGTACGACTGCGAATGGTGGCACTACGCGCTTCGGGACGAGCCGTACCCTGACACGTACTTCGACTTCCCCATCCTCTAGGTGGCGACGATGCGATTTCGTTCCAGCGAGGCCGCTATCGAGCCGTGGACCTCTACGGAGTGACACCTGTAGGGAGCCCGATCCGCCCTCGGACCGCTGGGGCCAGGTGACGTCGAGCTGGTCAAGGGATCGCTGGTGGCCGGGCTGCAGCCCGTTGCGAAGCGCCTCGCCACCGGTGCCGAGGCGTCGATCACCCCGCCGCCGGCGACCGTTGTTCGATGGGCAGTCGCACCGTGACGCAGAGCCCGCCAGCCGGGCGGGGAACGATCGTGAGTGTTCCACCGTGCGCTTGAGTGATGCTCTTGACGATTGCCAGGCCGAGGCCGACACCTGCATCGTCAGTACGGATGCGTTCGGTGCCGCGCTGGAACGGCTCGGTGAGTCTCGAGACCAACAGCGGAGTGACCTCCTCGCCGGTGTTCTCGACGGTGAGCACCGCGGCTTCAGGGCGCACGACGGTGTTGACCTGCACGGTGCCGTGGTCGGGAAGGTTGTGCACGATGGCGTTGTGCAGAAGGTTCGTCGTCATCTGCAGCAAGAGCGCGTGTGAGCCGACGACGGGGGTGATGTCGGCGGAGGTCTCGATGGTGACGCCGCGCTCTTCCGCGAGGGCAAGCAGTGTCTCGGTGGCCTCGTCCGCGAGGAGCGACAGGTCGACGGGTTCCCGGGTGAAGGATCGCTGGTCGGCGCGGCTGAGCAAGAGCAGTGCTTCAGTGAGGTCGATCGCTCGAGCGTTGACGACGTGGAGGCGGTCGACAAGATCGTCGCGGCCGCGGTTCGGATCGTTGCGGGCGACATCGAGCAGTGTTTGCATGATCGCGAGGGGGGTGCGCAGTTCGTGGGAGGCGTTGGCCGCGAACCTCCGCTGCTCGGCGACGTGTGCTTCGAGCCGTGCGAGCATCGCGTCGAAACTGTCGGCGAGCTCACGGAACTCGTCCTGACGGCCTTCCAACGTGATCCGGTGAGCGAGCGAACCGTTCCCGGCCGTGCGTGCGGCGTCAGTGATCCGGACCAGCGGGGCGAGCATCCGGCCGGCGAGAAGCCACCCTCCCAACAGGCCAACCGCCAGCAGGAAGGCCAACACTGCGGCTGCCCGCGGAGCGAAGACGTGCAAGAGCTTGGACCGGATGGGAAAGACACCACGAACGGCGGTGCCATCGGGGACGAAGAGGATCGCCCGGTCAGGGACGTAGCGCAAGAGGAACACCCAGACGGCCCCGAGGAGCAAGACCCCGGCGATCATCAGGAACCCGGCGTAGCTGAGGGTGAGTTTCAGGCGAACACTCAAACCGGGCGCCCTATCCACGATCGTCTCCCTCACGTCCGGTTCCGGGCACTCGCTCGATGCGGTAGCCGACGCCGGCCACGGTGGCGATGACCCGGGGTTCGCCGAGCCGCTTGCGCAGCCCCGAGACAGTGATGCGCACAGCATTCGTGAATGGGTCGGCGTTCTCGTCCCACGCCTGCTCCAAGAGCTCTTCGGCGCTGACAACACCGCCTTCGGCGGCGACCAGGACTTCCAGCACGGCGAACTGCTTCCGGGTCAGCGCGACGTAGTGACCGTCGCGGTGGACCTCGCGGCGGAACGGATCCAGTCGCAGGCCTGCGATCTCTCGCACGGGTGGCCTGTTGTGTGCGCGCCTGCGGTCGAGCGCCCTGAGCCTGAGCACGAGCTCTCGCAGATCGAACGGCTTGGTGAGGTAGTCGTCGGCTCCGAGCCCGAACCCAGAGGCCTTGTCGTCGAGCCGGTCCGCAGCCGTGAGCATCAGGATCGGCATGCCGCTGCCAGAGGCGACGATGTGTTCGGCGATCGCGTCTCCGGAGGGCCCGGGAATGTCGCGGTCGAGGACGGCGATGTCGTACGAGTTGACGCGCAGCAACTCCAGGGCGGTGTCGCCGTCACCGGCGACGTCGGCCGCGATCGCCTCCAGGCGCAGCCCATCACGAATCGCCTCTGCCATGTAGGGCTCGTCCTCGACGACCAACACACGCATCATTTCCTCTGATTCCAAGCCGCCTCGCCGAGGTCGACCGCTGGGGCGGTCGCGTCGGCAAGGAGGTTTTGGAGGACGATGTCGGACGATGACGCTGGAGCGCGCCGACACCGACCAGCGTTACCGCCGGACCCTGAATCCGGGACCCTCCCGATCGGCGGCGAGGTGTGGACCTGCGGTCGTCGTCGTGGTTGTGCTCCTCGTTGCGTCGTTGCCGGCCGACCTCTTCGAGGGCCAACGACGGTGTGGGTGCGCTTGTGCGCGCATCGCCCGGGGGTGAGCATGGTGTGCTCGCCTTTCACGTCGAGCGGAAGAGACGAGACCGCTCGGCGGACCCACCTCAGTGGGAGCGAGCTCACGCTCGTCGAGCGACGCCGACCGAGACTGCGCGTCGGAGTGGGGTCAAGGAGTACGACGGCCACAAACGGCACCGCCGCAACGAGCCGCCCTCCCGGACCAAGACGAGCCTGACATCCGCGTCGATGTTACGAGCCGGCACATATCGTTGGCATACCGAGAACCACATCCATGTGACCCTCTCCCAGCCGGCGCCCACTCGGCCAGAACACCCAGCGGTCAGATCCGGCGCAAGGTATGCCTGGACCGCCGGTGGTACCGAGAGGACGTAGGTCGGCGATATCACGGTGCGGGTCGTCTCAACCGCGTCCGGTGCAGCCGCGTGCGCCGTAGAAGGTTCCGTCGACGATGATGAACGGCACGGACACCTGGCCGCTCTCAAGTGTCGGCGGACGAACAACGCCGAGGTGTGCACCACTACTCGCGTCAAGAAGTTCGAGGGTCAACTGGCCGTTCTCGGCGGCGCCTTCATGGACGACCACATCGCCGAGGATCGTCGCGTCGGTCGTCACGCTCGTGTCGACCGCCCACAATACCTGGCCGGTCGTCAGTGAGGCGATCACCGTCTCGCCGGTGCCCTGTCGGTACAGCGGGATCCGCCCGTCGCCGACCGCCTCGGCCCCTAGGAGAACGCCACGATTCTTCCGTCGATGCGCCACTTCTCGACGCCGGTGGTGCGGTCGATGGCGACGACGCCGGCGTCCTCGGGCAGGTTGAACACGACGGTGTCGTGGTCGCCGGCGAACTCGTCGGCGGCGGGTCGGGTCCACAACTCAGTGCCGGTGGCGGCGTCGAGCGCGGTCACGGTCTGGTCCGGCTGGGGTCGTCCAGTCTTCTGTTCGATGACGAGGTCGGCTCCGTCGACGGCCGTCAGCGTGGCTCCGGTCGCGTGGCGCCGCCATGCTCACGTCCAGCACGATCACATCCGGAGATTGCTCGACCAACAACCCCAGTGCGTCACCACCCGACGACCGAACTCCCATCCGCGCGCAACACTCTTCCCATGACGCCCAAAAGAGGTCGAGCGCTGCCTCCTGGATTGAGCCCGACCGACCGCTCGGTGGTCTCCCGCGAGCGAACGTTCAGAGCGCGGCAGTCTCAGCGTTCATACCAAACTCTCAACCGCCCCTCACCGACCTGCGCCGGGCGGCGGTCATGATCACCGCTCGCCCACACGCGTGAGGAGGCACTTCGTTGGCTGACAGATCATCTCGATTCATCGCTGTCTCACGACGCAGCTTCATGAAAGGCACGCTCGGTGCCGGGCTCGTCCTCGCGCTGCCGCTCAGTGCGTGCGGCAACGACGACGCTTCCGTGCTCACGGACGCGAACGCGAGCCCGACGAGCGCGTCATCCGGGGGGTCCCGGCCTCCCGACACGAACCTGCCGGTGACAACGCCGCCAGGAACGGCGCCGGTCGCGACGCCGGGGCCCGCGGTCTCCGGCACAGCGACGGCTGGGCGCGGTTCCACGTCGGGCCAGTTGCGGATCAGCTTCACGTTCGCCGCGCAAGGTGGTGGTGGTCGGGTCAACAACCCGTTCATCGCGGTGTGGATCGAGGACGCATCGGGAGCACTGGTGCGCACCGTGAGCCTGTGGTACAGCCAGCGCGACGCGAAGTACCTGCAGGAGCTGAGCCGCTGGTACAGCGTGGACGATGGTGGTCGCACCGACGACGCCGTCGACACCGTGTCCGGCGGGAGCAAGGTGCCGGGCACGTACATGGTCACGTGGGACCGCACCAATCACACCGGAACAGCCGTGCCGGCCGGTGACTACTTCGTCTGCATCGAAGCCGCTCGCGAGCACGGCCCTTCGGAGCTCGTCCGAGAATCGGTCACGATCGGCACCACGGCGTTCACCAAACAGCTCAACGCGAACGGTGAGTTGACGGCAGCGGCGGTCGAGCTCGTTGGCTGAACTGCTCCCACCCTCGGCCGTCGACGAGCACACGGACCTCGCGCGAGCGGCGCCGTCCACTGTCGCCGACCGGCGTCGCCGGCGCGGCGCGAAGACACAACGTTGGTTTCGCTGGCTGCACTCCTACACGAGCATGATCAGCCTGCTGATCGTGCTGTTCTTCGGGGCCACCGGGATCACCCTCAACCACCCGAGCTGGACGCTCGGCGACCACGCCGACACCTCGACGGCTACCGGCACCCTGCCCTCCGGGTTCACATCGAACGGCACCGTCGACTTCCTCAAGATCAGCGAGTTCGTCCGCGGCAAGTACGGCATCACCGCGCCCGTCAGCGACTACGCCGCAGACCAATCGCAGGGACACATCAGCTACGCCGCGCCGGGATACGCAGCGAGCGCCGTGTTCGACGTCACCGCCGGCACCTACACCGTCCACATCGAGCAGCAGGGCTTCGTCGCCGTGCTCAACGACCTCCACAAAGGGCGCAGCACCAACGGCGCATGGAACTGGACCATCGACGTCGCCGGCGGGTTCCTCGTCGCTGTGGCCCTCACCGGGCTCGGCATCCAGCTGTTCCTCCGCCAACGACGCGGCCGGCTGCTCGGCGTCGCGATCGGCGGCGCCGTCCTGGTCCTCATCCTCGGATACGCCACCCTCGGCTGACCGGCCGGCTCAGGTCTCGAGCGGACAGACCACAACGACGCGCCATGGCGCGACAGCGGCAGCAGAAGACGGAGCGCACGGACGGCCTCGTGTGCTTGGCGGCGGTTTCCGCTCCGGCCACCCCGACACGGCGAGGCAACGGTCTCCGCCGCAGTGCTCTCCGGCGATGCTGGGAATGCTCGACGCCCCACCAAGACAAACAGCCGCTCATTGCCGACTCACTGCGCCACGGCGCGACCCGGTGGTGTTGGATACGTGGGGCAGAGCGGCGATGTTGCCGTGGCGAGCGGCGTTCACCGACTCCCGGTCGGACCGGCGAGGCGGTCGCCGGAGATCCAGTAGCGCCGGAACGGCACACCGGTGTCCGATTCGCGACCCGGGACGACGCGTTCCAGTTCGCCGCCGCATGCTTCGATCGTGGCCGCGGAGCCGATGTTGTCGTCATCACACGTGATGAGTACCGGGCCGACCCCGTAGGACCGGACGATGACCAGGCTCTGCCGGAGAATCTCTGTCGCGTAACCCCTCCGACGGAACGGTGGACGCACGGCGTAGCCAATATGCCCGCCGCGGAACGAGAGGTACGCATTGAGCTCGTGGCGGATCGAGGCACGCCCGACGACCTCGCCGGCCACATCGGCGATGAGCCACGTCCCCTCGACGAAGTCGCTGAGATCGATGCCACGACGTTCTCGCTCGAGACGCTCGATGTGCTCGGCAAACGACTCACCGTCCCTCATGAAGCCGAACGTGAATCCATCGGCGAGGAGCTCGACCTGAGCGGCGTGGAACTCTGCCTCATCGTCCCGGCGTAGGGGACGGAGGCGGAGGTCCATCTCACGATTCTTGCCCAGCCGACGGTGGGGATCCCCGTCAAAATCTGCCGGAGACGTCGCCGGCCTCGAACGATCGCGCTGCAGACGATGCCATCCTGTGCTGCGCGACCAGCACGGGGCGATTGGCCGCGCGCCGCTGCAAGCCGGCCAGCACTGCTTCCGGTCACGAGCCGCGGGCTCAGGCCCCGATTGAGGGACGTCTCGAGCTCCGCCACGTTCGCAGAGGTCATCGCCGAGATGACCGACCTGGTGGACGGCACCGAACCGATGTTGCGGCCGGTCACACGGCCATGCCGGAGCCGAAGTCTCCGTGACGGCCCGCACCCGAGGCGAACCGGCCGGCGCCTTCGATGCCGCCGGCCTCGAGGACCGGCCGGCTGTTGGACCATTCCTGGGCAAGCGCGTCGCGCACGGCAAGGCCGTGCTGCGCGAGCACGGAGCGGCGATCGGCGCGGGTGCACAGCTGCGGGAACGCGGCGATCCGGTGAGCCAATTCCTCAGCCTTCGTTCGGGCCTGGCCATCCTCGACGACGTATTCGCACAGTCCGATGCGCTCACATTCCTCGGCCATCACCTGACGCCCAGTGAGGATCAGGTCGAGGGCACGACCTTGGCCGACGAGCCGGGGCAGCCGCACCGTCCCACCGTCGATGAACGGGATCCCCCAGCGCCGGCAGTAGACACCGAGGTAGGCGCTGCGTTCCATGACTCGGATGTCACACCACATCGCCAGCTCCATGCCGCCGGCGACGGCGGCACCGGCGATGGCCCCGACGACAGGCTTGTCCAACTCGAGCCGGCTCGGCCCCATCGGCCCCATCGGGATGTCGCTCCCGTTCCCATGTGCGCCGCCGTCTCGCGGCAGGTCGAGCTCGGAGAGGGGTTGTGGATCGTTCAGCGCCGACGCGTGCTTGAGGTCCCAGCCTGCGCAGAACGCGCCTCCCTCGCCCCAGAACACGGCCACGGCAGCAGAGTCGTCATCGTCGAACTGCAGGAACGCGTTGTACAGCGCTGCAGCGCTCTCGGGGTCCATCGCATTGCGCGCCTCGGGGCGGGAGTGGATGATGGTCCACACCGGGCCGGACTTCTCGATGCGGACGGTCATGGGTTGCCTCCGGTGTCGGCGGTGTCTTGGCGAGCAAGGAACTGCTCACGAATCACGTATTTGCGAACCTTGCCCGAGCCGGTCAGGGGGAAGCTCTCAACCCGCCTCCACACCGTCGGCGTCTTCTGTGGTGACAGCATCGAGCGGCAATGCGCACGCAACGCATCGATGTCGAGTTCGGCATCGTTGTCCGTGCGGATGAACGCGCCGATCACCTCGCCCCACCTCGGATCCGGAAGGCCGACGACGGCCACTTCGGCAACGCTCTCGTGCTGGAGCAGCGCGTTCTCGATCTCGGCCGGGAAGTGGTTCTCGCCGCCCCTGATGATCATGTCCTTCACTCGGCCAGTGATCCGGAGGAATCCCTGCGGATCCAGGGTTCCGAGATCGCCGGTGTGAAGCCAGCGATCTTCGTCGATGGTCGCCGCCGTGGCGGTGGGGTTGTCGTTGTAAGCGATCATCACCCCGAAGCTGCGCACGCAGATCTCGCCCATCGTTCCGACGGGTACGACCTCGTTCGGTGGGCTGCCGTCGTCGCCGGTCGAGCGGATCGACACCTCGGTGTGGGGAAGCGGCTGCCCGGCGCTGGCGGCGATGTGCTGCGGCGGGACATCGGGATGGTTGAGGCTGATCATCGGGGATGCCTCGGTTTGGCCGAACGCTGTGAGCAGGTGGCAGCCGAGTCTGGCGCGCACACGTGCCACCAGTTCCGGGGCGACGGGAGCGCCCCCGGTGGTGATGGTGACGAGCGAAGAGACATCGCGAGGTGTCTGCTCGAGTGATTCGAGGAGGGCGACGAGCATCGTCGGCACGGCGAAGAAGCCCGTGACGCCCTCCGATTCGATCCGCTCGGCCAGGACGCCGGCATTGAACTGCTCCATCAACAGCATCCGGCAACCGGCCTGGAGACTGCCGAGCGCGCCGGTCGCGCACCCCGCGGTGTGGAACAACGGCATGAAGTTGGCGTACACCGACGATCCATCTGTCAGAGCTCGGTGGGCGAAGAACCGCGCATTGTTGACCAAACCGCGGTGAGACAGCACCGCCCCCTTCGGGAAGCCGGTGGTGCCCGACGTGTACTGGATCTGCGCGGCGTCCGTCGGTGCCACGCACGGCAGCGCAGCCGTACGACCACCGGCGGCGAACAACTCCTTCGTCGACCTCAGATCAACGACCTCACGGACGACGGCGGCGGCGGCGGACACCGCCTCATCGGCGATCATCGCCATCGGGTTGCCCCGATGACTCGTGACCATGAACAGCCCGACCGAACCGGACTGTTCGAGCACGTAACGCAGCTCGGTCGCCTGGAACGACGGGTTCGCGGTGACCAGCACCAGGCCGGCCACCGCGCAGCCATACTCCATCAGGAGCCACTCCGGGATGTTCGGTGCCCACACCACCACTCGCTCACCCGGGGCGAAACGAGTGGACAGCGCCAACCCGAGGCGCTGCGCGTCGGCGAGCAGTTCGGCGTGGGACCACGACCTGCCAAGCGCACCCGCGGCGTCGACGGCTGTCACAGCGACCTGCGCGGGAACTGCAGCTGCTCGAGACTCGAGCAGACCGGCGACCGTCAGCTCGAGCACCTCACCATCGAACTGCGCCGGAAAGAGCGAGCTGGTCAACTCAACCCGGTCGTACACGATCGCCTCCTCTCTGACGGCAAATGCGACACGGACGCACGTGTCCGACGTTGCTCAAGTCGACGTCCTTCGCCCGACTGCCCTTTCGAGGAAGCGGTGGTGCCTGTCGGTCATCGTCGAATTCGTTTTGCCTCATCGAGGGGGCTGCGTGCGCGACGGCCGGGCGCCTCCCGGGTTCCGTGCACCACGGGATCGTCGATCCGGCGGTGCAGCGAGACCGTCGAGGAGGAGGTCGGCGAAGAACGCCGCGGCCTCGTCGGGTTCGATCTTGCCGGCGGGGTCGTACCACTCGACCGCCCAGTTGGAGATCGAGAACACCGCCATCGACACGAGCGTCGTGTTGATCTCCCGGATCTCGCCGATGTCGATGCCGTGCTGCACGATCCGGCTCACGATCGCCTGGGTGGTGCGTCGCCGCTGGCGCGCCTCCTCGAACGCCTCGGGCTCGAGCGACCGGGCGTCGTGCACCGCCACCCTGGCCGTGCTGGGCGATTCGCTGATCAGCCGGAAGTACGTGGCGAACACTGCGCGGAGCTTGTCGCGTGTCGACAACGAGGCGGTCTCGAGCGGCACGAGCACGGCGTGGGCCTGGGCGGAGTAGGCGCGCAGGATCTCGGCCAAGATCTGCTGCTTGCTCTCGATGTGGCTGTACAGGCTGCCGGCCTCGATGCCGACCTCGCTGGAGATGTCGCGCACGCTCGTGCCGTGATAACCCTTCTCCCCGAACAGATCCGCAGCGGCGCGGATGATCACCGCCCGCGCCGGACGGTCTGCGGCTCCCTGTCCTCGCGGCGTGTTCATCTCCAAACCTCGCGTGAGGCGCGCTGCGCTCTGGTCTCGTCGAGCACTCCGAGGTTCATCGAACACTCCCTTGCCATGAACGTCACACCAGCCGCAAACGGCTGAGGGTCCGATCGGTCGACATGTGGTCGACCTGTTGTTGGAGGTGGCGCAACAATTGCGGATGGGTGAACACCCAGAACTCGTCGGCCAGGATCGCCTGGAGGACCAGGCGACCGACGTCGTCGGGATCCATCCCGCGAGCGAGGGCGGCGCTCATCTTGTCGCCGACCTTGTCGCCGTCCCATGTGCTCGGTGACGGGTCGCCGTGCCGAGCAGCTCGACTGTCCATGCTGTTGCGGGCGACGTCGGTGTTCACGGGACCGGGACACAGCAACGAGGTCCGCACCGGGGACCTCGCGGCGCGCAACTCGCGTTCGAGCGTGGTCATCAACGCCACCACGCCGTGCTTGGCCACGTTGTACGGCCCGGCGCCGGCGGCCGCGAACAGACCGGCCACCGACGCGGTGGAGCTGATGTGTCCCTCCGCCTCACGCTCGATCAGTGGCAAGAACACCTTGACGCCATAGATCGGGCCCCACAGATCGATGCCGAGCATCCACTCCCAATCGTCGATCGTCGTCTGAGCGATCCGGGCGAAGCCCCCGACGCCGGCGTTGTTGCACAACACATGCACCGCGCCGAACGTGTCGAGCGTCGCTTCCGCGAGTGCCTCCACGTCGGCCAGCCTCGACACGTCCGTCGGTACACCGATGACTTCATGGCCGGCCGAGTGCAGCTCGATGACGGCTGTGTCGACGGCGTCGGTGTGCACGTCGGCGATCACGACACGCATGCCGGCGGCGGCGAACGCGCGGGCCATGCCCCGTCCGATCCCGGACGCGCCTCCGGTGACCACGGCAACTCGTCCTTCGACCGATTGCATGCGGACCCGACACCCCCTACGAACGAACACTCGTTAGCAGCAACGTAATAGGATCTGGCGACCCCGTCAAGGGTGCACTGCACATGGCGAATCGGTGACGATCGACGACGGCGCACCTCGAGCCAGGTGCAAGGCCGCCCGGGACCAGCCCGTCCGCCTCCGCCGGCGCGACGTACTTGCGGGCCGTTCCCCAGTCCACCGCTCACGGGTCTCACCGGTGATCGCCAACAGCCGGTACATCGTCGAGATCGAGCTCAACCAGGTCAATGATCGGACTCGGGTGATCCAGTACCGAGGGTGATCCGGATGATTCTCGTCAAGTTTGCCGGGCCACCGTCCGATATACGGATGATGACGTCGCCGGTTGCGGATGCGGCATCATGGGAAGGTGAAGTTGCGCGGGCGACCGCATCGGCGGCGACCTGACCAGTGGTGACAGCGTACGCCAGCACCAACTGCGGTGGATGAGATGCCTCACACCGAGCTTGCGCTCGGCGGCGGGTGTGCCACGCCCGCAGGTGGTGCGGAATCGGCGCCGATCTGCTGGTCGGGCTGCAACGTTGACGTGTGCGCCGGTGTGATGGGCCCCGGACCATGGTGCCGCTTGCGGAGCCGACGGCCACGAGGATCGGTCAGGGGCGTGAACAAATTGAAATTGGGACGGAGACGGTTCCTGATCCTCAGCGTCGGCGGAGGCGCCGCCGCGTCTCTCGGCCTCTCCCCCGCCTCGGCTGGCGCCGCGACGACAGCAACGGTGTGGCGGTTGAACGCCGCGTGGGGCTACGCGGTGCCACCAAAAGGCCGGACCCGGTGCCGTTGCCACGCCTGCCGGGACAACGCCGCGAACAAAGTGTTCGCCACACAAGCGGCCGCCATCACCGGTCGGATCCATCCGTGTTGCGTGTGTCAGCCATTCAGCGTTGAGCTATTGGTACCCGACGTGGCGTCACTGTTTCCCGGCGGGGTGACAGTGATCGATCTGACCATCGAGGACGGCCGGACACGCTTCGAGGGTGCCGTAGCGCGAAACCTCGCCCCCGCCGCAGATCCGTCACCCCCACAAGCGGACCCGTCGCCGTCCCAACCGGACCCGTCGCCGTCCCAACCGGACCCTTCCATGGGACCGACCGCTCCTTCGCCCGTACCGGAGCTCGCACCGCTTGCACCCACACAGGTCATATCACCGCCCGCTGGAAACCTCCCCGGCACCGGCGTAGACGCCGATCGCACTGCGATCGCCGCAGCGATCGTGCTTGGGGTGGGAGCTGCGACGGTACTGGCATCAACACGACCCGAGACATCTCCGGGCCCCGACCCAACAGACTCCGCGACGCACGACGAGCTGTGATGACCGGGGACGTTGTCTGGTGTGATGGGGTGCGGGGTCCGCGGTTGAGGTGAGCCCTCCTTGCGAGGCTGTGGGCTTCGACAACACACCGCACTCGCAAGGGAGGACTCGTGGCCAACGTGACGAGACAGCATCCGAACGCATCGCTGACCCCCGCGAGCCCCCGCCGGGCACGTGTCGCTCCCCCACCATCACGCCGGCCAAACGACGATGGTCTGCGTGATCCGAGGGGCGATGGACTTCTTCATCGCCACCGCCGACGGCGAGGAGCACTTCACCGCAGGACCCGGTCAGATCGCGCTCATCCCGGGGGGACTCGTCCACCGGGAGGAGAACCTGGGCGAGGTCGGTTGCCTCTCGGTGGTCGTCCGCAACTCCGAGACACCCACAGTCGTCACCTCGACGCAATGACAGGATCCGCCTCGCCGTCGCGGCACGGCGCCTGAACGCGCGGCGCCGCGCGGGCAGATCGCGCCGGGACCCTGGTCGACGTGCGGCGCTGACCGTTCGTGTCAGCTCTCGACGAGGACCACCAACGTCGCAGGGCGCACACCGTCATGCTGCATCGCCGCCGCGCCGGCGTCGCTCTCCATGATCGCCTGGAAAGCGTCCATGTCGGCAACGTCCATGCTGAGGCCGACAACGTTCGGATTCTGCGGGTCGACGAAGGTACGGATGTCGGTCGCGACGGAGCCGAACACCTCAGCGCGCTTCGGTGATGCGAGCCAATGGGCCACGTCATCGACCTCGTGGGTCGCGATCAACTTCGGCATGCTGCCCGTCCTTCGATTCCAAGGGTCGCAGGAGCGCACACCCCGGCGAGAAAAGTACCCGATCTGCTGGCGGGGGTGCCACCCGGGATCGCCTCACTGCGAACCGACGTGCGGACCAAGGGCGACGGTCATGGCTTCGAGGCGGCCACCGAGGTGTGTGGGGTCGCGGGCCCGGTTCCACGGTGGTGACGCGGGCGGGGATGAGGACGATGGTGGGGGTGGTTCCGACTGACGTGCGGAGTCGGTGGGGTGCCGTCGACACAGCCGAAGCAGAGGTCATAGCCGACGAGGCTCCGTCCGGATCCGATGGTCACGAGGTTTGCGTGCTCCGCGATGGGGTCAGGGCCGTTGCCGTTCGGGGAGTTGTCGAGGTCGAGCGGGACCCCGTTCCACCACTCGGCTTGGTACCGGGCCGTTGACGAAGTCGGGTCGGCGATTGTCCCGGTGACGTCGCCGTCGGAGCCACCCGGGCAGCCGACGAAGCCGAGGGCGTACGTGCCCGACGGGATCGCCGCGAACTTGTAGCTGCCGTCCGCCTGCACCCGGCTGAACAGCGCGTACTGGTCAGGGAGGTAGGCGACGACGCATGCGGTGGTGACGCCTGCTCCTGCGCTGTTGGTGACCTTGCCGCCAAGCTTGGAGACCCGTCCGGCGGACAGCGTCGCGTCGATCCCCTTGGCGGTGCCGCCGGCTGTGACGGTGACGGGCGCTGCCTTGGCCGGATCCGGCCCGGCCTTCCAGTACGTGCCGCTGTACTTCGGGCTGTTGGAGCAGTCGACGAACTGGACGTGGAAGTCGCCGCCGCCGGCAACGTCGATCTCGTAGCTCCCGTCGTCCGTCGTGCGGGTCATGCCGCCGAAGGAGGTGTCCGTCGTCGCCTGGACGCAGATCCCGCCGAGCGGCGCGCCCTTCGTGTCGGTGACGGTGCCGGAGATCGCACCGGCGGCGGCGAGTCGGGCGTCGATCCCCGTTTGTTGTTGGCCGGCGGTGAGGGTGATCACGTCGGCGGCCTGGGGCCCGTCCCGGTTCTTCCAGGACTGTGGGAGGTACGGGCCGACGTGATTGCAGTCCTGGAAGCGCACCTGGACCGCCCCCACAGGCAAGCCCGACAGGGTGTAGGTCCCGTCGCTCGCAGTCGTCGACCATGCGACCTGGTCGCGACCGTTGGCGGTGGCGACTTCTGCATTCACGCAGATCCCGCCAAGCGCAGCGCCTTGCGGATCGAAGACGGTGCCGGAGACATTCGCTCCCTTGGTCAGCACCGCGTCGACGCCCAGACGGGCCGGATCATCGGTCGTCGACAACGTCAACGCGTCGGCGCTGTTCCACGATTGTTCGCCTTTCCAGTACTGCGTCGCCCACACCGGGTTCGGGGTTTGCGCACTGAACTGCACGCGGTAGTCACCCGCCGGGACCGGTGATGTGCGGTATGTGCCATCCTCCGCGGATTGCGCCCACCCCGAAGGACCGGAGCCGTTCGCCGGGTTGATGTTGATGTTGATCCCGGCGATCCGCACGCCATCACTGTCAGTGATTGTGCCCCCGACCGCGATCCCACCATTCAACTGGGCATCGACGCCGCGGCGATGATCCCCGGCGTTGAGCGAGATCGCCGTCGCCGTGTCGAACGTCGCCGCGGGCCCGTACCAGGACTCGATGTAGAGGGGCGTCGGATTGCAGTCCCGGAAGTCGACCTTCACGCTCGCCGGCGGCAGCCCGGCCATCGTGTACGTCCCGTCCGCCGCAGTCGAGGCCCATCCCACTTGGTCCCACCCGCCGTTGGAGGCGGGGACAGCAGCGCTGACGCAGATCCCGCCGACGCCCTGCCCGTCGGGTCCCTTCACGGTTCCGGACACGTCCGCGCCTGCGCTCAAGTGAGCGTCGACGCCGCCACGTGACGGGCCATCGGAGGCTTGCAACGTCAACACCGTGGCGTTGTTCCACGCGAGTTGGTCCGTCCAGAACTGGTTGGCCCAGATCGCCGGCTGGTTCGAGTCGCCGAACTGCACCCGGTAATCACCGAATGGCAATGGTTGTGTCACGTACACCCCGAGCTTGTCCGTCTGCGTACCCGCCGACGGCCCGGACCCGCGTGGGTTGACGTTGACGTAGATCGCGCTCACCGGCTTGTCGTTCGTGCCGGTCACCGTTCCCGTGACCGTGACGCCCGCCTGCATCACCGCATCGGACAATGGCGCGTCGACCCCTTCGGTCACGGCGACGGGTTCCGCTGAGCTCCAATCGGATTGGTTCCGGTACCACTGCGACACGTAAACCGGGACCGGGTTGCAATCCGTGAACTGGACGGGGTAGGAGCCGGCGGGCACTCCGGAGATCGAATAGCGCCCACTGTCGTCGGACGTCGCGGAGCCACCTCCGTTGGCGTACACACAGATTCCCCTCAAGGGCTTCCCGGCAGCATCGACGACCGTGCCGGACATCGAACCGCCTGCGCCTTTCGGTGCTGCGCCAGCCGAGGCACCACGTACGGCCACCATGCCGACGACGACAATCCCGACCGCGAGCATCGCCACCCGCGCGCGCCACCACATCCTCGTCACTCAGCATCATCGACCAAAGCTTCTGGCAACTTGAACTGCTGCAGAGGAACCGCCCGCCCGACCACGAGCGGGATGGACCCCGGACGACGATCCGACTCCGCATCGCCCGATCCGGTGGGGGATGATGCGGGGATGAGCCGACTCCCCTACCTGAAACGGGACGATCTCGATGACGCCGGTCAGGCGCTGTGGAACTCGCTGACCTCCTCGCGGGGCGCGGGGATCACCAACGCCGATGGCGGTCTCGTCGGCCCGTTCAACGCGTGGGTGACGGCGTCCGAGATCGGCGCGCGCATGGCCGACCTGGGCGGCGCCCTTCGGTTCCGCACCTCGATCGACCGTCGTCTGCTGGAGGTCGCGATCATCACGACGGGTGCCCACTGGAAGGCGGAGTTCGAGTGGTGGGCCCACTCCCGCATGGCCCGCGAGCATGGCGTGACCGGCGAGGTCATCGATGCCATCGCACGAGGCGACGATCCGCCGTTCACGAAGGACGACGAGCGCAGCGTGCATGCCGTCGCCATCCAGCTCGCAGCGACCGGGCGCGTCGACGCGACGACGTACGCGGCTGCGCAACGACTGCTCGGCGACAAGGGAGTGATCGAGCTCGTCTCGCTGTGCGGCTACTACACGCTCGTCTCGTTCACGCTGAACGCCTTCGAGGTGCCGTTGCCCCCCGGCGAACCGCGCACGTGGTCCGATTGACGCGGACCTCCCCAGAGGGTCGACCCCGAGACGCTCGGCGGAAGCACACCGCAGACGTGACATCGCACCCGCACGACGTCTGACGCGACGCGGCCGCTGGATACCATCGCGATGGAGGAAGACAGATCATCGTCGAGGACGGTGTGACCCGTCGCGGACGTCGATGGCGACGACTTCACTCCGCCCGACAAGCAAGGAGCCGCCATGGAGATCCCGTCGTCCGCACGTGTACTCGTCGAGTTGCAGAAGGCGGGGACGAGGGCCCACCGGATGCTGTTGCAATCGCCGGTGGGTCCGCTGATCTCGAACCTCGGCGGCAACCGTCTGCTGGTGTTGCACACCTCTGGTCGACATTCCGGTCAGCCCCGCCAGACGCCGCTGTCGTACACGAAGGACGGTGACACCTACGTGCTGATCGCCTCCGACGGCGGATCACCGCGGCATCCGGATTGGTACCTCAATCTGCAGGCTCATCCCGACGCCGAGGTCGAGAGGAACGGACGGAGGACAGCGGTCCGGGCCGAGACGGTGGCCGGTGCCGAACGAGATCGCCTGTGGCAGCAGGCCGTCACGTCGTACCCCGGCTACGCCGGCTACCAGAGGCGCACAGATCGCGAGATTCCGGTGGTGCGACTGCGGCCGGCGTCGTCGAGCTGACCGACGATTGGACATCGCCAGCCCGTCCGAGCAAGGCGTTGCACCGCGCGGTATCTCGGCGTTCCTCGACGCAGTGGAGCGCGACCTGCGGATCGAACCACACGGCCTGATCATCCAGCGGCACGGTCGAAGGATCGTCGAGGGCTACTGGGCTCCGCATTCCGGTGATCGGAGCCGCCTCGTCTACTCGCTCAGCAAGACGTTCACCGGCACGGCGCTCGGGCTCCTCCTCGGCGCGGGACGGCTTTCGCTGGACGATCTGGTGAGCGACTATCTGCCGAAGCTGTTCGACGGGGCTGACCCGCTGACCCGACGGATGAGGGTCCGCCACATCGCCTCGATGTCGACGGGTCACGATCGGGAGACGTTCCTCGAAGCGCTGGCCCTCGATCCGGTCGACCCCGTGCGAGGCTTCTTCCAGATCCCGCCGGACGCGGAGCCGGGCACGCTGTTCGCCTACAACCAGCCGCCGGTGATCGCGCTCGCCACGATCCTGCAGGGTCTCGCCGGTGAACGGCTCGCCGACTACCTGCGGCCGCGGGTCCTCGACCCGCTCGGCATCGCCGACTTCCGCTGGGCGCAGATCCGGCCGGGTATCGACATGGGCTTCTCCGGCGTGTACACCAACCTCGACGCCATTGCCCGGCTCGGGCAGCTCTACCTCGACGACGGTGTGTGGGACGGCCGCAGGATCCTCCCGGAGGGCTGGGTCGCCGATGCATCCGCCCGGCACATCGCCAACCCGGAGCGCGAAGAGCCGGACTGGCAGCAGGGGTACGGCTTCCAACTGTGGATGTCGCAACACGGCTACCGGGGTGACGGTGCGTTCGGCCAGTACATGGTCGTCCTGCCCGAGCACGACGCCGTCGTGGCGATGTATTCGTGCACCGAGCAGATGCAGGCCGTCCTCGACCTGATGTGGGAGCACCTCCTTCCGGCGATGGGCTCGGAGACATCGCCGCCCACACCGGAGGACGCCGCGTTGGCCGGCCGGCTGGAGGACCTGTCGTTGCCGACCGCGGCGGCGCGTCTTGGCGGCGGGCCGCCGGAGGTGCCTGTGCTGACGTTCGAGCCCGGCGCGGCGGGGCCGGCTTCGCACCGGACTGTGTCGAGCATCGCGACCGGCGCCGGTCGTGTGGTCATCCACGAGGACGACCGCTCGATCGAGCTGCCGTTGACCGAGGAGTGGTCGGTCGTCGGTGCATCGCTGGCGGCGAGCGCCTCCCGGCTCGCCGACGGGCGACTCGCCATCGACCTCGCGTTCCTCGCCGCCCCGCACCGACTGGAGATCGAGCTCGACACGTCGACACGCACGTTCGTCACGCGGTGGCCGATCGTTCCGCTGTTCGGAGCCGGCGTCGGGAACCGTCTCGCATCGATCCACGCTCCCGACGACTGATCCGCGCCTGACCGCGACGTGACTGATCCGCGCCTGACCGCGACGGGCCGTTCCGGTGACTGATCCGACCGCACCGCGTCGGGACGGGCCGGCGCCTCATCCGAGCACCACACCTGGGTCGGCACGATGCCTGCACCGGCCCCGACCGCCTCGGGGTCTCCGGCGACTCGTCCCAGCCCGACCACGTCGGTTGCGACCCGGCGACAGTGATCGAGGATGACTCGTCGGGACGACACGGCGACCGCAATGGTCTTCGACTGACTCGCCCGCGAGACGCTCGAGACGCTCGAGACGCTCGAGACGGTCTGGCTCGGGTTGGTAGGCGCATCGCCCACGAGGGTGATTGGCCGCCGCGACGCGCCCGCTCGTGAATCGTCGGTGATGCAACTCCGCGTGCGCGCTTGGTTCGGATTGGTCTCGTGAATCGTCGGTGACGCAAATCCGCATGCGCGCCTGGTTCGGTCTGCTCGTGAATCGTCGGTGACGAAACTTGGCGTGGTCCGTTGCTTCGGCCGGTTCGTGAATCGTCAGTGACGCAACTCGGCGTCGTGCGCTGGCGGTCTGCTCGTGAATCGTCGGTGACGACACTTGGCGTGGCCGGTTGCTTCGGCCGGTTCGTGAATCGTCGGTGACGCAACTCGACGGCGGACGTTGCTCCCTCTTCACTCGTCCCGGGCGCCGTGGACCATTTGCGCCACGGTCACGCAGCGCGATCGACGAGAAGCCGGAGCAGATCCCTGGTCTGCGGCAGGCAGCGGTTTCGTCACTGACGATTCACGAGGCGCCCCAGTCCGGGCATCACGCGAAGTTTCGTCACGGACGATTCACGAGGGCGCCGAGCCGGGACCTGCACGATCGGCGTTCGTCATAGACGACTCACGAGGCGGCCGAGTCGGGGTATCGCGTCCGGGATTCGCGACGGACGATTCACGAGGGCGTCAGGCCGGGAGCGCGTTGCGCCGCGAGCAGTGCGTACGGTGGTCGACGTCGTCGAGCGTACTGGCAGCCTCAGTTGGCGTAGTCGGGCGGCGTCGGGCACGGCCCGACGATCTCCTCGGCGGCTGCGGCGAAAGCGAGCGTCGTGCGGTCGTGCAGGTACGGCCCGACGATCTGCACCCCGATGGGCAGACCGGACGGGGCGATGGCGACCGGGATCACCGTCGCAGGCAGGAAGCATGCGCCCGCCGGGGCCATCCAGCGGTTGATCTCCCAGTACGGTCGCGGCCCCAGCTGGGTGTGCACGACGCGGGCGGCGATTGGATCGCTGTGGTCGTGGCGGATGGCGACGCACGGCATCACCGGCAGCAACAGGATGTCGTGCTCCTCGAAGAACGTCTCGAACCGGCGGCGCAGCTGCAGCCGCCCTTCGTTGTGCCCGAGCCACTGCCTGTGGCGCATGCTCGTCTGCTGCTTGGTGACCGCCACAGGGTCGTCACCCTCGATCAAGGCGAACTCCTCGATCTGCGTCGGGCTGAAGCCACCGGACACCGCGGCGGTCACGAGCGCCTGGAACCGCGTCGTCGCCTTGGTCAGGTCGAACCCGGGCGTCACCTCGCGCTCCACGCGGCAGCCGGCCGCGTCGAGCCGGTCGACGAAGGCTTCGAGAACAGCGGCGACCTCGGGGTCGAGCCGGCAGGCATCGTCGACGAACCACGAGGCGACCCGGAACCGGCCGAGGTCGGTGGCACGCGGTGGTGGCAACTCGAGCCGCCACGCCGGGTGGTTCCACCGGTCCGGCCCGCTCATCAAGTCGAGCGCCAGCTCGAGATCGGCGACGGTCCGCGCCATCGGGCCTGCCACTGCGATGTCGGCTTGGCTGAGCGTCCCCGGCGGCCCTGGGATCTGGCCGTGAGCCGGCACGATCCCATAGCTCGGCTTGTGGCCGTAGACGCCGGACATCGTGGAGGGCAGACGGATCGAGCCGCCGATGTCCGAGCCGATCTCGAGCGGGGTGAACCGGGCCGCCAGCGCCGCCGCCGCACCACCCGACGAGCCGCCCGGCGTGCGCTCGACGTCCCACGGGTTGGAGGTGGTGCC
Source organism: Acidimicrobiales bacterium (assembly GCA_038213195.1). Classification (GTDB taxonomy): domain Bacteria; phylum Actinomycetota; class Acidimicrobiia; order Acidimicrobiales; family Ilumatobacteraceae; genus JAODBQ01. The sequence goes on from JBBQTN010000028.1 coordinate 29,783, forward strand.
GAAGACGGCGTTGTAGCTCTGCATGTCGCCGGCGTAGATCGGCAGGTTGGTCTTGCCCCAGATGATGGCGCCGGCGCGGCGCATGGCCGCGACCGGCGCGGCGTCGTCGGTGGGGACGTGATCGGCGAGTTCCGGCGCTCCCGACGTCGTGCGCATGCCGGCGGTGGAGAAGCTGTCCTTGACCGTCATCGGGACGCCGTGCAGCGGGCCGTGCGCGTCACCTCGCGCGGTCGCCACGTCGGCGCGATCGGCCGCCGCGAGCGCCGCGTCGATGTCACGGGTGACGACTGCGTTCAGCGGGCCGTCGAGCCGGTCGACGCGTTCGACGAAGTGCGACAGCGCCTCGCGACTGGAGATCTCGCGATCGGCGATCGCGCGTGCGAGCTCGATCGCCGACAGGTCGTGCAGTGCGGTCATCACGCTCCTCGTTGTCCGACGTCCCCAAGATCGTGTGCATCGTAGATCGCCACCCGGGCTCGTCCGCGAGGCGGCCCCTGAGGACCGGCTCGCGGCCGTCGTCACGCCGTTTTCAGGCGAGCGCGAGCCTCCGGCGGGAGAACTCGGCGATGTGGGCGATGGCCTGATCGGCTTCAGGGATGTACCCCGCCGATGCCTGGAACACGTGGACCATCTCCGGCCACACCTCGAGGGTCACGTCGACCCCGGCCGCCTCGGCCTTGGCGGCGAGTCGGATCGAGTCGTCGAGCAGGACCTCGGCATCGCCGACCTGGATCAGCAACGGCGGCAGTCCGGCCAGATCGCCGTGCAGCGGTGCAGCGTACGGATCGCGTCGATCGCCGTCACCGAGGAACAGCTGCACGATCTCCAACGCCATGCTCCTGGTGATCATCGGATCGGCGTCGGCGCGGGTGGTCATCGACTCGCCGGTCGCTTCGAGGTCGAGCATCGGGGAGATCGGCACGGCCGCGGCCGGCATCGCCAACCCCTGATCGCGGGCCATCAGCAGGGTGGCCATCGTCAGTCCGCCGCCGGCGGAATCACCTGCGATGACCACGTGCTCGGCGGCAATGCCCTGGTCGAGCAGCCACCGGTAAGCGGCCACCGCGTCGGTCACCGGGGCGGGGTGAGGATGTTCGGGGGCGAGCCGGTAGTCCAGCGCGAGGACGCGGCAGCCCATCGCCTCGGCGAGGTGGCCGGTGAGGTTGCGGTGGGAGTCGATCGAGCCCGCCACGTAGCCGCCACCGTGGAGGTACAGCACCACCCGGTCGGTCGCCCCGCCGGGCGGATCGATCCACTCGGCCGGGACACCGCCCGCGTCCACCGGCGTGCCGACGACACCGTTGGGGAACCGCCCACCGGTCTTGTCGAGGTCGGCGCGCATCCGCAGGTGGTCGACGTGGTCCGCCACAGGCGCACGCCGCACCAACGTGAGGAACCGCTCGAACTTCTCGCTCGCCATCATGACCTCCCCGGACCCGTCGACCACTGCGACGAGCACCGTTCTACTGCTCCGACGTGGCCGTCCGAGCAGCGACCGCGCCACACTTGCGGGGCGGTCGCCTGGGGAGGCGTCACGGAGGGGAGCGGTCATGCAACTCGAGTTGCTTGCGTCGGGATACGGCCTGGGCGAGGGACCGCGCACGGACGCGGAGAACAACCTGTACTTCAGCGACATCCCGGGTGGGTGCGTGTACCGGCGCACCCCCGACGGCACGATCGACACCCTGGTCAGTGGGCGCAGGATGATCGGCGGGCTGGCGCTGCACGCCGATGGTGGGTTCGTCATGTCGGGTCCGACGGTGGCCCACTGGCGCGACGGAGACGTCCGGGAGGTGCTGGCCGTGGACGGCGTCACATCGTTCAACGACATCCAACCCGACAAGGACGGCGCGGTGTTCGCCGGGGCGATCCGATCGAACCTCGACGACCTCAAGGGACCCAAGGTGCCGGGCGAGCTCTACCGCATCCGCCCCGACGGGACCGTCGACCAGTTGTACGGGGACGTCGAGGTGTCCAACGGCATCGGGCTCTCGCCCGACGGCCGGACGCTGTTCCACGTCGACTCGACCACGAAGGGGATCTGGGTGCACGACCTCGCCGCCGACGGTTCCGTGTCGAACCGCCGCCACATCGGCCGGCAGGCGTTCGAGCGCGGCATCCCCGACGGGATGTGCGTCGACGCCGACGGCAACCTGTGGGTCGCCCACGTCGGCGGCCGGCGCGTCGTCAAGCTGTCGCCGACCGGTGACGAGCTCGACGAGATCCCGGTTCCGGCCAAGGCGGTGACCAGCGTCGCCTTCGGCGGGCCGGACCTCGCCGACATGTACATCGTCACCGCCGACAACCTCGAACAACCCGACAGGCGCGGCTGCGTGTTCAGGTGCCGGCCCGGCGTCACAGGACTGCCGACGCCGCTCGCCCGCGTCTGAACCGTCGCGCCCCGTCACTCCGGCCGGGATGGTGACGCCCGCTCCAATTAGGTTCCCCTGCATGAGCGACAGGGTTCGTGTCGAAGTCGACGGCGCCGTCCGGACGATCACCCTCACCCGTCCCGAGAAGGGCAATGCGATGGATGCGGAGATGCTGCGCGTCCTCGAGGATGCGTTCGATCCGTCGCCGGGGCCAGGTGAGGAAGAGCGCGTCGCCGTGATCCGTGCGGAGGGCCGGCTGTTCTGTGTGGGTCTCGACCTGCGCGGCGACCTCGGCAAGGACCAGGATGTCGAGCTGCTGTTCGGGCGCGTCGAGAGCTGGCCGTTGCCCGTCGTCGCGGTGGTCCAGGGCGGGGCCATCGCCGGTGGCAACGAGCTGGCCCTGCACTCCGACCTCGTCATCGCCTCCGCCGACGCCTACTTCGGGATGTCGCTGGCCCAGGTCGGCCTCGCCCCCTCGTGGTTCCTGACCAAGAAGCTGCTCGAAGTCGGGGGCCCGGTCGTGACGCGCGAGATCCTGTTGCTCGGCGACCCTGTGCCGGCGCGACGGATGGCCGACCTCGGGCTGATCGCGCGCTGCGTCCCGGCGGATGAGCTGCAGGCCGCGGCCGCGGCGGTGATCGACCGCCTGGTGCGCAACGCGCCGCTCAGCCTGCGCGCGATGAAGGCCACCATCAACCGCGAGATGGCGTTCCGCGACACCATCGAACACGCCGACACCGACCTGCTCGTACGTGCCGCGATGCGCAGCACCGACGCAAAGGAGGGCGTTCGCGCCCGCATGGAGCGCCGCAGCGCGGACTTCACCGGGACCTGAGCGAGCCACTCCCGGTCAGTTGTCGCGCGGGAAGCCGAACAGCTGGCGGGCGACGACGACGCGCTGCACCTGCTGGGTGCCCTCGCCGATGTCGAGGATCTTGACGTCCCGGTACAGCTTCTCGAGCATCTTGTCGTTGCGCACGCCCGCCTCGCCGAGGATGTCCAGCGCGGCGACGACCGCGTCGAGCACGACCGGCGGCGAGTACATCTTGGCGTAGCTCGCCTCGAGGACGTTCGACTCGCCGCTCTTGGCCAGCCACACGGCGTTGAGGTACATCAGCCGGGCAACCTGCAGCCCGCGGCGGATGCGCGCCAACCGTTCGAGGGCGCGCTGCCTGCGCCGCCCCTGCGCCGGGTAGTCGCTGCGCACGAAGTCGAGCGCGAAGTCGTGGGCGGCACGGCCCATGCCGACGCCGTGCGCCGTGTGCAGCGGGCGGGTCATGTTGAACGTCGCCATCGACGCCTTGAACCCCCGGCGCGACTCGTAGAACGACTCGCCGCCGAGGAGGTTCTCTGCGGGGAGCCGCACGTCGTCGAGCGCGAAGCTCGCCGTCTCGTAGCCGCGCGACCCCATCTTGTGCTCGATCTTGAGGATCTCGAATCCCGGGGTGCCGCGCTCGACGACGAACGCCCTGTGCCCGTCGCGGCCGAGCGCCGGGTCGACGGTGGCCCACACCACGACCCAGTCGGCGCGAGCGGAGTTCGAGCAGAACATCTTCTGCCCGGTGAGCACCCACTCGTCGCCACTCTTGCGGGCACGGGTCTGGATCCGGGCGACGTCGCTCCCGGCGCCCGGTTCCGTCATCGCCATTGCCCCCCAACGGGCCGTGGAGTGATCGTTGAAGATCTGCAGGAAGCGCTGGCGCTGCTCGGGCGTGCCGGTGTTGCGCAGCGCAGGACCGCCGAGGCCGGGACCGGGCAGCGACAGCGCGACGCCACGGTCCCAGTAGGCGGTCTCCTCGCCGAGGAGGAAGTTGCGCACCGGCTTCCACTCGAGGGCCGCCGGGTCCTCGTCGGCGCCGACCATTCGCGAGACGATCCCGCCCTGACGGGTGCAGATCAAATAGAACTCGTGGTCGATTGGCGGCGGCGTCGCCGTGCGGTCCGCTTCGAGTCCCATTGGCCGGATGTGGGTCCGGCCGAGGGCACGCACCTCCTCGAGCATCTCGCGGCTGCGGACGTCGAGCTCGATCATGTTCGCTCCAAGCTGGCGTCGAGCGGATCGGCGACGTCGAGGACCGCGGCGGCGACGTCGAACTCCGCGGCGTCGCGGGCGCCGGCGAGCATCGCCAGCATCCGCGCTTCCCTGAACCGCTTCTCTGCCAGATGATCGACGATGAACCCGTGGCCACCGAGCAACTGGATTCCGAGGTTGGTGGCGATGTACGCCGCATCCATCGTCTCCAGCCACGCCTCGGTCGCCCAGAACCCGGCGTCGGGCTCTTCACGGTCGAAGGCTGCGGCCGCGTCGCGCACGATCAGCCGCGCGCCATGGACTCGGGCTGCCGCATGAGCGAGGTCGAACGCGTTGCCCTGGTGGTGGGCGACCGGCTTGCCGAACACGACACGGTCGGTGGCGTAGCGGATGGTCTCGTCCAGCGCCGCCTGGGCGATGCCGACCGCGACCGCCGCCGCCCACAACCGGGCGTGGCCGCGCACCGCCAGGCCCGAAAACGACGTCAGCTCCCAGGTCCCCCTGACGGTGGTCGCGCTGAACGGCACGGAAGCCCCGCCTGACGCGTGGAAGGCGAGCGCGGGGGCGGGCTCGGTGGCACCTGTGACCTCGTGCAGGCGCAGCGTGTCTGCTTCCATCGCCCACACCCACCGCAGCGTCGGCCACCCAGGTGCCCAGTCGAGTCCTGCCGAGCCGTTGTCGGGATCGATCACCGTGAAGCCGCACTGCGCGGCACCGTCGAGACAGCTCGCCGCAACCGCGCCCGCCAGCGCCCGATCGGGGCAGGCGATGAAGGCACCCGCCGAGCTGCCGATCCGGTCTGCGGCGGGCAGGCCGCCGGCGTCGGCAGCCGCCAGCGTCTCCAACACGACGGCCTTCGCCAACACCCCTGCGGCCACGCCGCCCAGCCGCTCGGGGAGGTCGAGACCGCCGAGCGGAAACCCGTCGAGCACACCGACGACCGCGTCCGGCCACCGGCCGGCGGCTTCGGACTCGCGCACGTGCCGTGCCAGTTCGGTGCGCGCCAGCCGTTCTGCGCCAGCACCAAGCTCCTGGACCTCGGGCGCGAGTATGAATGCGCGCACGGCCGCAACGTAGTCGGCGTCGGGCGTGAGCGACGGCCCGGGCGCGTCGACCTCGGCGGGACGGCTGTCAGGCCGCCGTCCGCTTTTGGTTTTCACCACGTAGTGTGGTCATGCACCCACGACGGTTCCTCAAGGCGGTTGAAGCGCGTGGGCTGGGTCGACATCTCCACAGCGCGCGATCCAGCGACCGTGTGCACCACATCATCGACACGGTTGCACCGGTGCCTTTCGGCGCGGGAGCGACCGAGTTACCACATTGGCACTTTCGCAGGCCATACCCAGGAACCCGGCGTCAACAGGTGACGTGTCCGATCCCGGCTGGCCACTGCGCGCACGGCGGCTGCCGGAAGCAGTCGCCTGCGAGCATGAGCGAGATTTCATTCGCCTCTTCGCGATGCGGACGATCGCGTCCTCTGAACTGGTGTTCGGTCACCGGTCTGACGGCGCTCGCCCGAGAGCGTGGATGCGGTGCCGAGCACGTGATCCGGTGATGCGAGCACCTCGGGTCGACGGCCGACAAGAACTATGACGCTGAGTGATCGTCGGCAATAAAAATTAGGGCCCGGTACCAGGCGCGATAGCGAACGAGTGCCGAGGACAGGAAACTTTCGCTTTGTCGAGCTCCGAGCGCACCGATGAAGAGGTATGCCCGCCTAGCGGAGACGGGCAATTCGACCTCTAGCGAGGAGCTGAAATGAATCGATATCTCAAGGTTGCCCT
>JBBQTN010000029.1:0-35464 GCA_038213195.1 Acidimicrobiales bacterium
GACACCGATCGTGATGCCCTCGTCCTCGAGCACTGGCCCCTGCTCGATGTGCAGCTCGACGAACGCGTGCGGCACGATGGCCGCCGGGCACGGCGTCGCGCCCGCGTAGCCGATCCGCACCAGCTCGTCGCCGACCGTCGCCCCGTCGTCGACGGCGACGAGGTCGAGTGCCTCCTCCACGGGGAGGCCGCCGACGTAGACGAGCGAGCCGAGCATGTCCGGTGCGAACCGCGCACCTTCCTCGTCGGTGAAGAAGCCGACGGCGATCGGCCGGCGGGTGGGGATCCGGTGCCGCTCGAGGGTCTCGATCACCTCGAGCCCGGCGAGCACGCCGAGGTTGCCGTCGAACCGGCCGCCGGTGCGCACCGTGTCGATGTGCGAACCCGTCATCACCGGCGCAGCATCGGGATCGGTGCCGCGGCGCGTGCCGACGACGTTGCCGACCGCGTCGATCGTCACCGCCAGCCCGAGGTCGCCCATCCACGTCACAACCAGGTCGCGGGCGGCGCGGTCGGCGTCGGTGAGCGCGAGGCGCGAGCAACCGAGCTCGCCGTTCGGGCCGAGCACACGCCCGATCTCGCCGAGCGTCTCGATCCGCTCCGAGAGCCGCCGGCCGTCGATGCGCAGGTGGTCCACCGCGTCGGTGGACACGCTCACCGCCCGAAATCGAACACGGCGACCTCGCGCAGCCCGTCGCACAGGTTGCGCACCGCGCCTTCGAACAGGCGCTTGCCGAGATCGGCGTCGGCAACCGTCGGGTCGCCGATGTAACCCTCGGGGAAGAAGTCGTTGGACAACCAGCCGAAGCTGACCCGGCCGCCGAAGCGCACCTGCTTGTTCTGGGCCAGCTTCTCCGGGACCCGCCGCTCGGCGAGGCTGAGCTCGACCAGGTGCGGGGCGAGGTGGAGCATCAGCGACGTCTCGTCGGTCCCGCCGTGCACGCCCATCCCCAGCTCGTTGGCCGGGGAGACGCCGCCTTGATCGGCGGGCAGGCCGGGATGGGTGAGGAACGTCATCAACCCGTGGTGCAGGCGCGCCTCGCGGCTGGCGACGTTGAGCAGCGCGCTGTTGCCGCCGTGACCGTTGAGGAACACCAGGCGCTTGGCCGGCGAGGTGGCGATCGAACGGGCGATGTCGTCGATCACGGCGAGCAGCGTCGTCGCCGACAGCCAGATCGTGCCGGGTGACCAGGCGTGCTCGTTGCTCTTGGTGAACTGCAGCGTCGGCAGCAGCCACAGGTCGAGCTCCTCGCCGGCCTCGGCGACGGCTGCCTCGGCGACGGCCGTGGCGACGATCGAATCCGTGGCCAATGGGAGGTGCGGCCCGTGCTGTTCGATCGCGCCGAGGGGCTGGATGATGATGCTCCGCTCGGTCAGCCGGCTGGACACCGCCGGGGCGCTCAGCTCGGCGAAGTGACGGCGGGGTGAAGTCACGCGGCAACGTTAGCCGTGCCGCTCGCGACGCCAGCAGAATGGGGGCATGGGGACCACGGTGCGTGCGGCTGATTTCGACGCGATCGTGATCGGCGCCGGTCACAACGGTCTCGTCTGTGCCGCGTACCTGGCGCGTGGCGGCCTGCGTACCGTGGTGCTCGAGGCGCGCGCCGGCGTCGGCGGCACGGCTGCGAGCGAGCAGTTCGGCGGCGGCACGGTGAACATCTGCAACTGTGACCACATCACCTTCCGCACTACCCCGGTGATCGAGGAGCTGCGCCTCGCCGACCACGGTCTGCGTTACCTGGACATCGACCCGTCCGGCGTGAACATGGCGTGGAGCGGCGGACCGGCGTGGACCAGCCACCACGACGTGGAGCGGACGATCGACAGCCTGGCCCACACCCATCCCAGCGAGGTCGACGGCTACCGGCGCTACCTCGACGCGGCGCTACCGGTGGTGCGGCTGGTGTTCGAAGCGGCCAACGATCCCCCGTCGTGGCGCGGGCTGACGCGAAAGGTCGTGACGGCCCGCGGCCGCGGCATGGCGACGCTGATGCGCTGGAGCCGGCGCAGCGCCGCGGACGTGCTGCGCAGCTACTTCTCCACCGACGCGCTGCTCGGGCCCGCCGTGGTCACGGGCCCGATGGTCTGGGGCATCTCTCCGGAGATGGCCGGCAGCGGCCTCGGTGCGCTGACCTACGCGGTCCGCCACGTGGGCACCGTCGGCAGGCCCGTCGGCGGCAGCGGGATGGTCCCGCGTGCATTGTGCGACGCGTTCGAACGCAGCGGCGGCGAGGTGCGCACCGCTGTGCGTGTCGCCGAGATCACCTGCGAAGGCGATGCGGTGCGCGGGGTGCGCCTCGACGACGGCACCGAGATCACAGCGCCCGTTGTCGTGTCGGCGTGCAACCCACACGACACGTTCGTCACATGGCTGAAGTCGCCGCCACCGCAGGCGAACGGCCTCGTGCGCCGCTGGCGTGCCGCGCCCACCGCGCAGGGCTACGAGTCCAAGGTAGATGCGATCGTCGACACGCCGCCACGGTTGCTGGCACTGCGCGAGCAGCCGGAGGCGATCGGTTCCACGGTGATCGTCGCCCCGTCACTGGCGAGCATCCACCGCGGCTACGAGATGATGGGTCGCGGCGAGATCCTCCGCCAGCCGGGGCTGATGGTCAACGTCCCGACGATCGACGACCCGTCGATGGCGCCGGAGGGCAAGCACGTGTTCAGCATGGAGGTCCTGTTCACCCCGTACGGCGTGCGTGGCGGTTGGGCGAGCAGTCACGAGCCACGCAGGTGGCTCGATCAGTTCGCGGCGCTCGCCGAACCTGGGTTCGCCAGCTCGCTCGGCGAGTGGCGGGCGATGACCCCCGACCGCTACGAGCGCGAGTTCAACCTTCCTGCCGGCCACGCGACGAGCTTCGCCGGTGGTCCGCTCGCCGCGTTGCACAACCGGGACCCCGAGCTGGTGCGCTACGCGACGGTCGTCACCGGGCTGTACCTGACGGGCGCGGCCACCTTCCCTGGCGCCGGTGTCTGGGGTGCGAGCGGACGCAACGCCGCCCTCACCGTCCTGCGCCGCACCTGACCGAGCCGGCCGGGCGAGCGCCTGCTACGCGTCGCGCACTGCCCAGCCGCGCTTGGCGACGGGGTCCTTGTCACTCCACGGGAAGTTGATCCACTTGTCAGTCCGCTTCCACACGTAGTCGCAGTGCACGACGGAGTGGCCCTTCTCGAACAGCACCGCGGTGCGCACCTCGGCGACCTTGCCCTCGCAGAACTGCTGCACGCTGCGCAGGGTGTGGCCTGTGTCGGCGACGTCGTCGGCGATCAGGATCCGCGCATCGGTGACGTCGACGAAGTCGGGCGCAGGGGGCAGGATCCGCGGCACCTCGAGGCGCTCGTCGACGCCCGTGTAGAACTCGACGTTCATCGTGTACACGTTCTTGACCGACAGCGCGTAGCCGAGCGCTCCACCGATCAACAGCCCGCCACGGGCGATCGAGAGGATCATGTCCGGCTCGTAGTCGTCGGCGACCATCTCGGCCAGCGTGCGCGATGCCTCTCCGAACAGCTCCCACGTCAGGATCTCGCGTTCGATCGTCACGCGCTGATCACCTCTTGTCGTCCATCATCACGTCGGCGTCGAACCTAACCGATCTGCAGGCAGATGTCCGCCGGACGCACCGGAACTCGGCACAGGTCGCGGCCGATGGCGTCGCGGATGGCCGCGACCACCGCCGGCGTCGAGGAGATGCACGGCGGCTCGCCGACGCCCTTCGCCCCGAGCGGCGCGATCGGGTCGCGCTCCTCGATCAACGTCGCGACGACGTCGGGCATGTCGAGCATCGTCGGCAACAGGTAGTCGGTGAAGCTGGCGTTGCGGACGTGGCCGCCGGACTGGATGATCTCCTCCATCACCGCGAGGCCGACGCCCTGGGCGATGCCACCCTCGATCTGGCCGAGCACGCTCAGCGGGTTGAGTGCCCGGCCGACGTCCTGGGCGGTGGCGATCTGCACGACCTTGACGAGCCCGAGCTCGACGTCCACGTCGACGACGGCCCGGTGGGCCACGAACGCGAACGCGGTGTGGCAGTCGCCCTGGCCGTTCTCGTCGAGGTCGGCGGTGGGCGCGTGGCGGTAGACGAACGTCTCGTCGATGGAGATGTCGGCGCTCGCCTCGGCGACCGGGATGCGCAGCACGCCGGCTGGATCGACGATGTCGGTGCCCTCGATCGACAGCCCCCCGACCGCCACGCCGTGCGCCGCGGCGACGCGGGCGAACATCAGGTCACGCACCTGCGTGCACGCCCCGTTGACCGCGCCGCCGCTCATCCAGGTCTGGCGCGATGCCGACGTCGAGCCGGCGGACCCGACGCGGGTGTCGATCGGTTCGAGCAGCACCTCGTCCACGCCGAGCACGTCGCGGGCGATCTGCGCGGCGATCGTGATGAACCCCTGGCCGACCTCGGAGGTGGCGAACTTCAACGTCGCGACCCCGTCGGCGAGCATGCACCGCGCCGTGGCGAAGTCGTCGAAACCCTCCGAGTACATCAGGTTCTTGATCGCCACCCCCCAGCCGATGCCGCGGCGGATGTGCCCGACGTCGGCGGTGCGCCCGGCCGCGCCGGGCAGTCGCATCGGATCGCCGTCGTCCCCGCCGACCGGGCTGTCGGGCAGCGGCAGCGCGGCAGTCTCGCGGATGCACCGTGCGACCGGGGCGACGTTGTCGATCACCTGACCCGTGTTCAGCGTGTCGCCGGTCTGCATCGCGTTGAGCAGGCGGATGTCCACAGGGTCGAGCCCGCACGCCGCGGCGAGCTTGTCCATCTGGCCCTCGTGGGCGAAGCACGCTTGCACCACGCCGAAGCCGCGCATCGCCCCGCACGGCAGGTTGTTGGTCCGCACGGCCCAGCCGTCGACGGTGGCGTTCTCGCACTTGTACGGGCCCTGCATGTGCGTGACGGCGTTGATCAGCACCGCGGAGGAGGTCGATGCGTAGGCGCCGCCGTCCATCACGATCCGCGCCTCGACGCGCAGCAACCGCCCGTCGCGCGTCGCGTGGTGGCGCATCCAGATCCGCGCCGGGTGGCGGTGGACGTGGCCGAGGAAGCTCTCCTCACGGCTGTACGCGATCCGCACCGGCCGGCCGGTTCGCAACGCCAGCAGGCACGTGTGGACCTGCAGGCTGATGTCCTCGCGGGCGCCGAATGCCCCACCGACGCCACCGAGGGTGAGCATCACGTCCTCCGGCTCGAGGCCGAGGCAGGCGGCGATCTGCTTGCGGTCCTCGTGCAGCCACTGCGTCGCCACGTACAGCTCGACCGACCTACCGCCAGGACCCGGCATCGCCAGGGCGGCTTCGAGGCCGAGGAACGCCTGGTCCTGCATCCCGATCTCGTAGTCGCCTTCGACGACCACGTCGCCGACGAGGTCCTGGTCGCCGCGGATGATCCGCTGGCGGCGGAAGACGTTGCCGTCGGGGTGGATGTCCGGATGGGTGCCGGCGACCGCGACCTCGGGGTCGACCAGCGGGTCGAGCGCCTCGTAGGTGACGACGATCGCCGCCAGGGCGCGCCGGCAGACCTCCGGGTGGTTGGCGGCGACGGCGGCGATCGGCTCGCCGACGTAGCGGACGACATCGGTCGCGAACACCGGCTGGTCCTGGGCGATCAGGCCGTACGTCGCGTTGCCGGGCACGTCCTCTGCGGTGATCACGGTCTCGACGCCGTCGATCTTCCACGCCGCGGAGACGTCGATGCTGATGATCCGCGCGTGCGGGTGCGGCGAACGCAACGTGGCGCCCCACAGGAACCCATCGGCGCTGAGGTCGCCGGAGAACAGGAAGCTGCCCTGCACCTTGGCGATCCCGTCCGGCCGGGTGGGGCTGTCGCCCAGGCGTCCGCCGGTGACCCGCGTCTCGGCGACCCGGGTGTCGGTGATGGTCACGGCTGCGCTCCCCCGTTCGACCTCGACACGGCGACGCGCTGCACGGCCTCGATGATCCGCCCGTAGCCCGTGCAGCGGCAGATGTTGCCCGACAGCTCCTCGCGGATCTCCAGCTCCGTCGGCGCAGGCGTGCGGTCGAGCAGGGAGTGCGTCGACATGATCAGACCGGGCGTGCAGAACCCGCACTGCACCGCACCTGCGTCGACGAACGCCTGCTGGACGTCGCTCGGTGCACCCGGCGGGGCGATGCCCTCGATCGTCAGGATCGCCTGACCTTGCGCCGCAGCGGCGAGCACGAGGCAGCCGCACACCAGCTCGCCGTCGACGAGCACGCTGCACGACCCGCACTCACCTTGCTCGCACGCGCCCTTGCTGCCCATCAGGCCGAGGCGCTCGCGCAGCACGAACAGCAGGCTCTCGCCGACCCATGCATCGCGCACCTCGCGCAGCTCGCCGTTGACGTGCAACCGGTAGAGCTCGTTGGTGCCGAGAGGCGGTGTCGGCGCCACGTCACGCGCGCCGTGGTCATCCATCGGGGAACGCCCTGCGCAGCAGGCGGCCGGCGAGGACGCCGATCGCGTGGCGGCGGTACTCGGCCGTCGAGCGGTGGTCGTCGATCGGGCGCGCGGCTGCCGCCGCGAGCGCGGCGAACTCGCGCACGACGGCATCGCCGACCCGACGCGACCCGATGTCGATCGATGCCGCCGCGAACGCCTCCGCCGCGCCGGCGCGGATGATCACAGGACCGACTGACCCGAGCGCCAGCCGCACCTGCCCGGCCGGCTCGTCGACCGCGAGGCAGGCGGTGGCGGTGGCGATGACCATCGCGTTGCGCACCCCGACCTTGCTGTAACCCTGCCAGCCGGTGAGGACGGGGACGCTGATCGCGGTGATCAGCTCGTCCGGCTTGCGCACGTTGCGCTTGGGAGCGGTGGCGAACTCGGCGAACGGCACGTCTCGCGTGCCGGCGACGGAGGCGAGGTGGACGACCGCGTCGAGCGCGGCGAGCACCGGCAGCCCGTCGCCCGCCGGCGACGACGTGGCGACGTTGCCGCCGACGGTCGCGGCGTTGCGGATCTGTGGCGAGCCCACGGTCCGCGCGGCCTGGGCCAGCGCCGGCAGCAACGTCGCCAGCGGCTGCTCCATCACCTCGGCGTAGGTCACGGCGGCGCCGATCCGCACGGTGCCCGCCCGCGGGTCGTACGACCACGAGCGCAGTTCCGGCACGCGGACCACCGACAGGACGGTCGTCGGTTTGCGATGGCCCATGTTGATCTCGACGAGCAGGTCCGTCCCGCCGGCGAGCACCATCGCACCGGGGTCGGCGGCCAGCGCGCCGAGGGCGCCGGCGAGCGTGGTGGCGGTCAGGCAGCTCATCGCGGCGCAACTTTACAATTCGTCAATGCCGGGTGGCGACGGTGCGCGCAACGTGCACACGCACCGTTCACACCACGGTGATCTGTGCGATCCCGGGCTCCGGCGCGGGCAGTTGCGGATCCAGCCCCTCCAGGGCGTGCAGCAGCAGCTTGGCGACGGCGAGGTTGCGCACCCAGTTGCGGTCCGCAGGCACGACGAACCACGGTGCCCAGGAGGTCGAGGTGGCGGCGAGCGCGTCCTCGTACGCGGCGATGAACTCGCGCCACTTGGCCCGGTCGGCGAGGTCGCCCGAACGGAACTTCCACTGCTTCTCCGGGTTGTCGATGCGCTGCTGCAGCCGCTCGCGCTGCTCGTCCTTCGACACGTGCAGGAAGCACTTGACGACCGTCGTGCCCTCCTCGACGAGCATCCGCTCGAACTCGTTGATCTGGCGGAAGCGCTTGCCCCAGACCTTGCGCGGCACGCTCCCGTGCACGCGCACGACGAGCACGTCCTCGTAGTGGCTGCGGTTGAACACGCCGATCTCGCCCTTCGCAGGGCACGCCGCGTGCACCCGCCACAGGTAGTCGTGCTGCACATCGCGGCCGCCGGGGACCTTGAAGCTGGTGACGCCGACGCCGGCTGGGTTCAGCCCGGACAGGATCGAGCGGATCGTGCCGTCCTTGCCGGCGGCGTCCTGGGCCTGCAGCACCAGCAGCACGCTGCGCGACCCCTCGGCGTACAGGCGCGCCTGGAGCATGTCGAGGCGCTGCTTGACCTCCTCCAGCTCCGCCTTCGCCGCGTCCTTGTCCCAGCCGAACGTCTCGTCGGTGCTCCGGCTCGCCAGGTCGAAGCGCCCGCCGCCCGGGACGCGCAGCCGCGTGCGCAGATGGGCGGGCATGACGGATGAAGATACTTGCTGAGGACCAGCTCCATACGCGTCCGATCCGGCGGTACTGTCATGTCACGCGCATGTGCCCGGCGGCACACACAGGTTGTCGTTGATGGGGATCACGCGGCCAGGTGCGCAGCGGGAAGCAGTCAAACTCACCAGGGGGAAGTCATGCGATCAACTGATCGACCGCGACGTGGACGGCTCGGCCGTCTGATGATCGCCTCAACCGTCGTCTTCGGCCTCGTCGCCGCGGCGTGCAGCAGCGACAAGAAGTCAGCGGCGACCACCGCCCCGACGACGGCGGCGACCGCCACGACGGCCGCACCGGCGACGACCACCGCCACGACGGCGTCATCGACCACCGCCGGCTCGTCGGTCACGACCGGTACGACTGCGCCGGCCACCACCGCCGCGGCGACCACGGCCGCACCTGCGACGACCGCCGCCGCAGCGACAAGTGCCGCAGCCACGACAGTTCCGGGCAAGAAGCCCGTCGTCGGTGGCGAGCTGACGATGAGCGGTGAGGCCGAGGTGACGAACCCGTGGACGCCGGCGGCGATGCAGTGCGACCCGTACTGCTACCAGCGGGCGCGCACCTTCTTCGACGAGCTGGCGATCGTCGGCTCTGACACGAAGGTCCATCCGTTCCTGGCCGAGAGCATCACCCCGAACACCGACTTCACCCAGTGGACGATCAAGATCCGCTCAGGCGTGAAGTTCACCGACGGCACGGACGTGAACGCGGACGCCGTCATCCGCAACCTGCAGACCACCGGCTCCGGGGTGCTGCTGGCGAAGCTGTTCGGCGATCTCGCCAAGAACCCCGACGGCACGTTCAAGATGGTCAAGGCCGATGACTTGACGTTCACGATCTTCACCGGCAAGGGCGGCGATCCGAACCAGCCGCTGCCGTGGCCGGGCTTCGCCTACTACCTGACGTTGAACTGGGGGCTGATCGCCAGCCCGAAGTGGCTCGACGAGGTCAAGGCCGACCCGACGAAGGCGTCGCAGCCGGTCGGCTCCGGCCCGTTCACCGTCGCCAGCTTCACCCCCGGCGACTCGCTCGTCGTCGTCAAGAACCCGAACTACTGGCTGAAGGACGCCAACGGCATCCAGCTGCCGTACCTGGACAAGGTCACATTCAAGGTGATCCAGGACTCGCAGACCGCGCAGCAGGCACTGGAGAGCGGCGACCTGGACATGTTCAGCACCTCGGCGGCGAAGGTCATCTCCAACCTGCGCGGCGAGACGGACAAGTTCCCGCTGCGCGAGCAGAGCAAGTACGGCGACACGTACTACCTGCTGATCGACCTCGTCAAGAAGACCCCGTTGCAGGACGCACGGGTGCGCTGCGCGCTGTCGATGGCGATCGACCGCAAGGAGCTCATCGACCTCGTCGGTGCCGGGATCGTTCCCGTCGCCAACGGAGTGTTCTCGCCGGGTGAGGAGGGCTACCTCGCCGACAACGGGTTCAGCACCGACCAGAACCTCGACGCGGCGAAGCAGCTGATCGCCGACTACAAGAAGGCCACCGGCGCGAAGTCGATACAGGTCGAGCTGGGGGCGACGGCCGACGTGCTCACCCAGCAGGCCTCCGACCTGTTGAAGGGCTACTGGTCGAAGATCGGTGTCGTGACCAAGCAGGACGTGGTCCCCCAGGACCAGTACATCACCAACGCCCTGTTCGGTGCGCCGAACTTCTTGATGTACCAGTGGCGCAGCCACAGCGGGTTCTTCGTCGACAACCAGAACTTCTGGTGGAACAGCGCGTCGGGCACCACCGAGGACGGCAAGACGATCTCGGTCAACTTCGGCCGGCTCAACGACCCGAGCGTCGACGCCGACCTGGCCACCGGGCGCAGCGACCTCGACCCGGCCAAGCGCAAGGCTGCGGCCGAGGACATCAACCGCACGTTCGCCACCCAGTGCTACCAGATCCCGCTGTCGTGGACGATCTGGGCGACGGCGAACAAGCCGGGCGTCGACGGCTTCGATCAGGCGGCGCTCCCGGACGGCACGACGTGGAACGAGGCGGGCGCGACCGAGACGGGTGGCTACGTGCCGACGGCGTACATGTGGCGCGACAACGGCTGACCGGAGACCGGATGGACCGATCGCAGATGGGACGGGCGACCGCGCCCATCCGCGGCCGCACCGCGCCCTGCCCAATCCTTGCCGGTCACAAGGACTGCGGGACGAACGTCGCTAGGGTGCCTTGAACAGCGCATGTGGTGGGCGTCACAGCGTCACGGCCGGGCGTGTCTGGCGGCACGACCGTCCATTCGAAGGGAAGCTTGACAGATGCGAACTCAGCGCCGCTCCGGCGGAAGCGGACGAATCGCAGTGGCCGCAGTGATCAGCCTCGGTCTGCTTGCTGCGGCGTGCTCCAAGAAGGACGACAACAGCGGCGACACGAAGGCTCCGACCACCACCGTCGGGGCTGCGACGACCGCCACAGCGGCGACGACCCCAGCGTCGACGTCGACCGTCGGTTCGACGTCGGCCAGTGCGACCGGGACCGCCAGCGCGCCGACGACCGCCGCAGCCACCACGACCACCGTCGCCGCGGCCACCACGACGTCCACCGCTCCCGCCGAGAAGCCGGTTGTCGGCGGCTCGCTGATCGTGTCCGGCGACGCCGAGGTCGTCAACCCGTGGACGCCGGTGGCGATGAACTGCGACTCCTACTGCTTCCAGCGCGCCCTGTCGTTCTTCGACCCGGTGGGGGCGCTCGGCACCGACCAGAAGGTGCACGGCGTGCTCGCCGAGAGCATCACCCCGAACGCCGACTTCACCCAGTGGACGATCAAGGTCCGCAGCGGGATCAAGTTCACCGACGGCACCGACGTCAACGCCGACGCGGTGATCCGCAACCTCCAGGAGACCGGCACAGGCATCCTCCTCACCGGCGTGCTCACCGACATCGCCAAGCTGCCCGACCCGTCGGGAGCGAAGAA
The DNA here is from genome assembly GCA_038213195.1 of Acidimicrobiales bacterium. Classification (GTDB taxonomy): domain Bacteria; phylum Actinomycetota; class Acidimicrobiia; order Acidimicrobiales; family Ilumatobacteraceae; genus JAODBQ01. The sequence goes on from JBBQTN010000029.1 coordinate 11,097, forward strand.
CACCGACGGCTCGGCGAAGATGATCCTCAAGATCGACAAGGTCGACGACTCGACGCTGACGATCTACACCGGCAAGGGCGGCGACCCGAACGCGCCGCTGCCGTGGCCGCACCTCGACACCTACCTCGCCGCCCAATGGGGTTTGATCGCCAGCCCGAAGTGGCTCGACGAAGTCAAGGCAGATCCGACCAAGGCGTCGCAGCCGGTCGGCTCCGGGCCGTTCGTGGTCGAGAGCTTCACCCCGCACGACACGCTCGTGGTCACCAAGAACCCGGACTACTGGCAGAAGGACAAGGCCGGCGTGCAGCTGCCGTACCTCGACAAGATCACGTTCAAGGTGATCGAGGACGCGAAGACAACGCAGGAGGCGCTGCAGGGCGGCGACATCGACGCCTTCTCGACCTCACGGGCGCAGGTGATCGCCGACTTCCGCAACGAGGCCGACAAGTTCCCGATGGTCGAGCAGTCCCAGCAGGGCGAGACGGACTACCTGTTGATCGACCTCGCCAAGCCCGGCCCGCTCCAGGACGCGCGGGTGCGCTGCGCGCTGTCGATGGCGATCGACCGCACCGAGCTCAACGACCTCACCGACGCCGGCATCCTGAAGGTCGCCAACGGGGTCTTCTCCCCAGGTCAGCAGGGGTATCTCGCCGACAACGGGTTCGACACCGCGCAGAACATCGACGGCGCCAAGGCGTTGATCGCCGACTACAAGAAGTCCACCGGCGCCACGTCGATCCAGGTCCACCTCGGCGGGACGGCTGATGTGATCACCCAGCAGGGCAACGACCTGATCAAGGGCTACTGGTCGCAGATCGGCGTCGACACGGTCGAAGACGTCGTGCCGCAGGACCAGTTCATCGTCACCGCCCTGGTTGGTGTGCCGGGCTTCCAGATCTACTCCTGGCGCCAGCACGCGGGGCAGTTCGTCGACGACCAGAACGTGTGGTGGAACAGCAGCTCTGGCACCAAGGACAACGCACTGTCGTTGAACTTCGCGAGGATCAACGACCCCACCGTGGACGCCGACTTGAACACCGCCCGCACCGATGTCGATCCGGCGCAGACCAAGGCCAACGCAGCCGCCGAAGACATCAACCGGACGATGGCCAAGCAGTGCTACCAGATCCCGCTGGACTGGGCGCTGTGGGCCACGCCGCACAAGCCGAACGTCGAGGGTCTCGGCGCGACGACGCTCCCCGACGGTGCCGTCGCCCGCGACGGCACCGGTTTCCCCGGCCAGTACTGGATGACCGCGATGTGGGTCAAGCCGGGCTGATCGGGATCATCCGCCCGCAAGTCCGTCCCGTCTCCCGAGGTGTTCGATGCGCTACTTCCTCATCCGGTTCGGCCGCTTCCTGATCGTCTTCTTCGTGGTCACCTTCGGGGTGATGGTGCTGATGCGGATCGGGCTCAACTCGCCGGGTGACCCGGCGCGGACGATGCTCGGCGGCACGGCCAGCCAAGCCCAGATCGACGAGGTCACGAGGCGCTACCACCTCGACTCCAACCTGCTCGTCCAGTACCTGTGGTGGCTGAAGGGCATGGTGACCGGCGACATGGGGATCTCCGTGCAGCAGAACATCACGGTCGCGAAGTACATCAAGCCGCGGATCCTGACCACGATGTTCCTCGGGGTCTACTCGATCGTCTGGGGGCTGATCATCGCCGTGCCGCTCGCCGTGTTCCAGGCCTACCGCCGCGACAGCGTCCGCGACCGGATCGCCAGCTACCTGTCGTTCTTCTTCGTGTCGGTCCCGGCGCTGGTGCTCGCACCGGTGTTCATCTTCCTGTTCGTGACCAAGCTGACCTGGTTCCCGCGCATCGGCGAGAAGATCTACCCGTGGGACGACCTCGGGTCGCACATCCACAACTTCCTGCTGCCGGTGATCGTGCTGACGCTGCCGCTCGCAGCGGTGTTCACCCGCCTGCTGCGCGCCGACATGGCGCTCACGTTGCAGGCCGACTTCATCACCCTCGCCAGCGCGAAGGGGGTCTCGCCACGGCGGGTGCTGTGGCGGCACGCGCTGCGCAACTCACTGTTCTCGTTGCTGACGAGCATCGGGCTGCAGCTCGGCGGCCTCGTCGGCGGGGCGATCATCGTCGAGCAGTACTTCAACATGAAGGGCATGGGCACGTTGCTCGTGTCGTCGATCCTCTCCAAGGACCTGTTCGTCGTGCAAGCCCTGGTGGCGATCCTGGTGGTCGTGGTCGTCACCGTCAACCTGATCATCGACCTGATGTACGCCGTGATCGATCCGCGCATCCGCCAGATGCGCGCCCTGGGATGAGCGAGCGGAGCGAGCGGAGCAATGAGAACGTCCCTTTCCGAGCGCAGCGACGAATCGCCCATCCGTACGCCGACGAAGGAGACCGCCGGATGACGGGCGAAACAGTGAGGAGCTCCAGATGACCACCGTGCTCTCTGCCGCCTCGTTGACCTCACCGGAGGGCGACGACATCGGGACCGGCATCGAGGCTGCCCCGCGACAGCGCCGGAAGCGATTCCCGGTCGGGGCCTCCCTCGGCGCGCTGTGGCTGGTCGGCCTCAGCGCGCTGACGATCCTCGCCACCTACTTCCCTGCCACGGTGCCGTTCATCCGCTCGTACGACACCAAGGTCAAGGTCGCCGGACGCGCCAAGGCGTACGGTCTCGGCCCGGGTTGGACAGCGTGGTTCGGGACCGACGGCAGCTCCCAGGACGTGTTCGCGCGATGCATCTACGGCGCAAAGGTGACGTTGATCATCGGCGTCGGCGCGACGGCGATCGGGCTGATCGTCGGTGGCCTGATCGGGATCGTCTCCGGCTACTTCCGCGGCTGGGTCGACCGCGTCTTCTCGATCGTCACCGATTCGCTGCTCGCCCTGCCGGCGCTGCTGCTCGCGCTGATCCTCGTGTACCGGCTCGACGACCTGCGCGACCGTTACAGCTGGCTCGGCTGGGCGAACCGGGTGTGGTCGATCACGATCACCCTCGGCATCCTCGCCATCGCCCCACTCGCGCGCATCGTGCGCGCCCAGACGATCGCCCTGCGCGAACGCGAGTTCGTGCTCGCCTCGCGCAGCCTCGGCGCGGGAAGGATGCGGATCATGGTCAAGGAGATCCTCCCCAACCTCGTGCCGGCGATGGTCACGATCGCATTCACCGGGCTCGGGATCCTGATCGCCGCCGAGGGCGCGCTGGCCTTCCTCGGCCTCGGGGTGGAGCGCCCGCAGACATGGGGCAAGATGATCAACGGCGCGCGCAGCGACATCGCCAAGGCATGGTGGGCCACGGTCTTCCCGTGCCTGATGCTGTTCCTCACCGTGTTCGCGTTCAACCTGATCGGCGACGAGATGGCTCGTCGCTTCGACATCCGCGAGGCCGCGGTATGACGCACAACGAGGGGAACATCACGCAGGCCGCAGACCGGTCGGCGATCGCCGGCGGCGAGCCGCTGCTGCGCCTCACGGACGTGAAGACCCACTTCCGCACACCGCGCGGCGTGGTTCGCGCCGTGGACGGGGTCAGCCTCGAGCTGCATCGCGGGCAGGCGCTGGGGATCGTCGGGGAGAGCGGATCGGGCAAGACCATCCTGTCGCGCACGATCATGGGGCTGCTCCCGACGCGCAACACCGTGCGCGAGGGCTCGGTGATCTTCGAGGGCAACGAGATCGGGAACCGCACCCGGCGCCAGATGCGCAAGATCTGGGGCAAGGAGATGGCGATGATCTTCCAGGATCCCATGACGTCGCTGAACCCGTTGATGAAGATCGGCGAACAGATCGCCGAGCCGTTGCGCATCCACCTCGGGCTCAGCTCCGGCGCCGCCTCCGACACCGCAGAACGGCTGCTCACGGACGTGCGCATCCCGGAACCCGCACGACGGCTCCGGCAGTACCCGCACGAGCTGTCGGGCGGGATGCGTCAACGGGTGATGATCGCGATCGCGATCTCGTGCGGGCCGACGATGCTGCTCGCCGACGAACCGACCACCGCGCTCGACGTCACCGTGCAGGCGCAGATCCTCGACCTGCTGCGCGAGCAGCGCCGGGAGCGGAACATGTCGCTGGTGCTGGTCACCCACGACCTCGGCGTGGTGGCCGGGCACACCGACGAGATCGCAGTGATGTACGGCGGACGGCTGGTCGAGCAGGCGCCGACGCGCTCGCTGTTCGCGAACATGAAGATGCCCTACACCGAGGCGTTGATGGAGAGCATCCCCAAGCTCGGCGACCACAGCCACACCCGGCTGCGGGCGATCCCCGGGCGGCCGCCCGACCTCGTGCACCCGCCCCGCGGGTGCCGCTTCGCGCCGCGCTGCCCATACGTGCGCGAGCGCTGCGTCGCAGAGGAGCCACCGCTCGTCGCGCTCGACGACAACCCGGCGCACACGTACCGGTGCTGGTACCCGGTGGGTTCGCCGGAGTACCTCGAGAAGCGGGTCGGGGTGGAGGCCGGTCGCCGCGCCGAGGTCGACGCACGGCGGACCAGCGCCGGCGACGGCGACGGCGCCGTCGCAGCGCTGGCCGCCGACGACAGCGCGGCGGCGTTCTGATGGCCGGCTCCGGAAAGGCCCACCTGCGTGACACGCCCGACGTCCTGCTGCGCGTCGAGGACCTCGTCGTCGAGTTCCCGGTCGGGCGCACGGGCCTGAAGGTCAATGCTGTCACCGGGATCAGCTTCGACGTCCTGCGCGGCGAGACGCTCGGCCTCGTCGGCGAGAGCGGGTGCGGCAAGAGCACGACGGGGCGGGCGATCATGCAGCTGCCGCGGCCGACGAGTGGGTCCGTGCTGTTCGAGGGCAGGCAGCTCACCGAGATGAAGGGCGCGGCGATGCGCGAGGCGCGCACCAGGATGCAGATGATCTTCCAGGACCCGATCTCCTCGCTGAACCCGCGCCGCAAGGTCCGCGACATCGTCCTCGAACCGCTGACGATCTGGAAGCGGGGCTCGAAGAGCGATCGCGACAGCAAGGTCGACGGCCTCCTCGACGAGGTCGGCATCGATCCGCAACGCGCCGCCGAGAGCCAGCCGCACCAGTTCTCCGGCGGCCAGTGCCAGCGGATCTCGATCGCCCGTTCGCTCGTCCTCGACCCGACGTTGATCATCTGCGACGAGCCGGTCAGCGCGTTGGACGTCAGCGTCCAGGCGCAGGTGCTCAACCTGCTCGAAGACCTCAAGGTCAGGCACGGGTTGACGATGATCTTCATCGCCCACGACCTCGCCGTGGTCAAGAACATCAGCGACCGGATCGCGGTGATGTACCTCGGCAAGATCTGCGAGGTCGCGCTGTCCGACGTGCTCTACGAGCGCCCTGCGCACCACTACACGAGCGTGCTGCTCGACTCGATCCCCGTCCCGGATCCCGACGCGCCGCAGACGGCCGTGTCGGACGACGGGGAGATCCCCTCCCCCGTGCTGCCGCCGCCCGGGTGCCGGTTCAACACCCGCTGCCCCGCCGCCACGGACGTCTGCCGGAGCGTGGAGCCGCAGATCCGCGAGGTCGAGCCGGACCACTTCGTCGCCTGCCACCACCCGCTGATCGGCGACGACGTCGCTGTCTCCGCGACGGTGGCAACGTCCGGCTGAGCGCGCCGGCGTCCGTCGCCGGCTCAGGAGTCGGTGTACGTCGGCGCCCGCTTCTCGAGGAACGCACTCAGTGCCTCGCGGTGGTCGGCCGTCGCGCTGGCCATGATCTGCTGGCGGTTCTCGAGGTCGATCGCAGCCTGCATCCCGGGGATCTCCAGCGCGCTCCACATCCCTTCCTTGGTCAGCGCGACACCGAACGGCGTGTTGAGCATCACCTGCGCCGCCTTGGCGAGGGCGACGTCGACCACGGTCCCGTCGTCGACGAGATCGATCACCAGCCCGATCCTGTACGCCTCGTCGGCGTCGAAGACCCGCCCGGTGAGCATCAGCTCCTGAGCGCGCGAGGCACCGATCAGCCGCGGCAGCAACCAGCTCGTGCCGATGTCGCACGCCGACAACCCGATGCGGATGAACGCGGCGCCGAACCTCGCCGTGCGCGACGCGATGCGGATGTCGCTGCCGAGCACGAGCGCGAACCCCCCGCCGGCGGCCGGTCCGTTGACCGCGGCGATCACCGGCTGGGGCAGCGAGCGCATGTGCGGGATCAGGCGGGCGATGTGCTTCTGCACCGCGAACCCGGCCTGGGTCCTGCCCATGTGCTCGGTGTGCGGCGCCTCGCCGTAGCCGCCGAGGTCGAGACCTGCGCAGAAGCCGCGGCCGGCGCCGGTCAGCACGACCACACGGATATCGGGGTCGACGGCGATCTCGTCGAACTGGTCGTGCAGGCCCTGCACCAGGTCGGTCGTCATCGCGTTCAGCTTCTCGGGTCGGTTGAGGGTGAGCAGCGCGATGCCGGGCTGTGGAGAGGTTCGTTCGACGGCGGACATCCGGTCATCGTTGCCCACCGCGGGCTACGGTCGCCACGTGGCGGTGCCGATCGAGGACGTTGCGGCCGGCGGTGGGCCGGCCGGTCAGGTCTGGCGAGCCGCGCCCGACCGGGCCGCGCCTGACCGGGTCGCGCCCGACCGGGTCGCGCCTGGCAGGGTCGCGGCGAACACGCTGACTGCGCTCTCGCCGTACCGCACCGGTCGATGGGATCCGACGATGCGGCTGACCGGCAACGCCCGCACCGGTGAGATGTGGCGGGCGACCGTGACCCCGCACGGCACCGCCACGCTGCGCCTGCGCTGGCACGACGGCTCGTTCGACGCCGACGCGTGGGGCGACGGCAGGGACTGGATGCTGCGGTCGGTACCGGCGCTGACCGGCCAGCTCGATCGGCCGGTGCGGATCGACGCCGGCCATCCCGCCGTGCTGCGCGCCCAGCACCGCCACCCGGGACTGCGCCTCGGTGCCAGCGGCACCCTCTACCACGACCTGCTGCCCGTGGTGATCGCCCAGCGGATCACTGGCGGCGAGGCGGTCCAGCAGTGGTACCGGCTGGTGCGCGAGCTCGGCGAACGTGCGCCGGGTCCGCATCCCGAACTGCGCACACCACCGCCGCCGGCATCACTGCCGGGCCGCCCGGCGTGGTGGTACCACCGCCTCGGGATCGAGGCCAAGCGCGCCGAGGCGCTGCGCACGATCGGCCGCCATGCCCGCCGCGTCGGCGAGTGGTCGACGCTCCGGCCGGCAGAGTGCGCGGCGCGGCTCGCGCTGCTGCCGGGGATCGGGCAGTGGACGATCGGTTCCGTCCTCGGGCCCTCGCTCGGCGATCCCGACGCGTTCGCGATCGGCGACTTCCACCTCAAGCACGTCGTCAGCTCGACGCTGGCGGGCGAGCCGCGCGGCACGGACGAGCGGATGGTCGAGCTGCTCGCACCGTACGCCGGCCAGCGCGGCCGGGTCGTGCGCCTGCTGCTGCTCGACGGCAACAGCGCCCCGCGGTTCGGTCCGCGGCAGCGGATCCTGCCGATGCGGCGGTGGTGAGCCACGGCGGCCGAAGGGGGACAGCACCCCGCCGCAGCCGTGCCCGGCGGGCCGTCCAGGCGGTCCGCTAGGTTCTCGCCGGCCGATCGGCCGGCGACCGAGATGACCATCGACACAGCACCCACCACGACGCAGGAGATCGACGCCGACGCCGCGTGGAAGCGGGTCCTGCGCCGGGTCGGTCTCGTGTACCTGTTCTCGCGGCTGTGCGTGCTGCTCGGTGCCGCGATCGTCGCCGCAGAGCTCGGCGCGGACCTGCTCAAGCAGAAGGCCGACTTCCCCAACACACCGTTCGCCGACCCCAACTACGCCAACCGGCCGATCCCGAAGAGCGCGTTCCGGCCGATCCTCGACGTCCTCACCTCGTGGGACGGCGCCTGGTACCTGCGGATCATCCGCTCCGGCTACCCCACCCACGTCCAGGCCCACGTCACCTACAACGTCGACGACGCGCGAGCGGCGTTCTTCCCGACCTACCCGGACCTGGTGCGGCTGATCGACCACGTGCTGCCGGGTCACGACGTGCTCGCTGCGCTGTTCGTCAACTTCGTGCTCGGCGCCGTCGGGGTGTGGCTCGTCGGGCTGATCGCCCGCCGGCTCTACGACGTCGAGATCTCCGAGAAGGCGATGGTGCTGATGGCACTGTTCCCCGGCAGCTTCGTGCTCTCGTTCGCATACAGCGAGGCGCTGCTGCTCGTCTTCGGCGCGGCCTGCCTGCTGTGCCTGATGAAGCGGCAGTGGTTCGCCGCCGGCGTGCTCGCCGCGCTCGGCACGGCGACCCGACCGAACGGCGTGGCGCTGTGCCTCGCCTGCGGCGTCGCCGCGCTGCTGGCGATCCGCGAGGACCGCGAGTGGCGCGCGCTCGCCGCGCCGCTCCTGTCGCCGGTCGGGTTCGTCGCCTTCCAGATCTGGCTGGGGATCCACGCCCACGAGTCCGGGGTGTGGTTCCGGGTGCAGCGCGAGGCCTGGAACGAGGGCACCAGCTTCGGGTTCACCGCGATCCGGCGCACGGCGGAGGCGGTGATCCACCCGCTCAGCTCGCCGGCGGACCTGATCACGGCCGTGTGCGTGGTGACCATGCTCGTCCTGCTGTGGATGCTGTGGCAGCACCGCCTGCCGCTCCCCCAGGTCGCCTACGTCGCCGGCGTCCTGCTGCTGATGCTGGTCCCGAAGACGGTCACGGCGCGCCCGAGGTTCCTGTACACCGCGTTCCCGCTGCTGATCCCGGCCGCCGTGTACTTCCACCGGCGCGGCAGGCTGCTGTGGCCGTACGTGCTGGCGGCGTGCGCGGCGGGGCTCGTCGGGCTCGCCGGGCTGTACGGGGTGCTCGGGGCCATCCCGTGACCGATGCCCGCCGGCGCGAGGGGTGGCGCCGGCCGAGCACGATCCGGCTGGGCGCGTTGCTGCTCGCCGCGCTGGCGTACGTGCCGGCGCTGGCCTCGTCGCCGGGGAAGATGCCGGCCGACACCAAGCTCTACCTGTACCTCGATCCGGGCCAGCTGATCAGCGACGCGTCGAAGACCTGGGACAACCGCCAGTTCCTCGGGTGGGTGCCGCACCAGATCATCGCCTACCTGTGGCCGGCCGGGCCGTGGTTCTGGGTGTTCGAGAAGCTCGGCGTGCCGGACTGGGTGGCGCAGCGGTTGTGGATCGGCACGCTGCTGTTCCTCGGCGGGCTCGGCGTGCTGTGGGCGGCGCGGCGGCTCGGCCTCACCGCCACGGGGGCGATCAGCGCCGCGCTCGCCTACCAGCTCAGCCCGTACGTGCTGCCGTACATCTCGCGCACGTCGGTGCTGCTGCTTCCGTGGGCGGCTGTCGGCTGGCTCACGGGCCTGACGGTCCGAGCCGCGACGCGATCGAAGTGGCGCGATCCCGCGCTGATCGCGCTGGTCGTGCTCACCGTCGGCGCGGTCAACGCGACCGCGCTGGCGATGATCGTGCCCGCGCCGCTGCTGTGGCTCATCCATGCCGCGTGGCAGCGGACGATCTCCTGGCGCCGCGCCCTCGCGACGGCGCTGCGCGTCGGAGCATTGAGCCTGTTCGTGTCGCTGTGGTGGATCGTGATGCTCGTCGTGCAAGGTCACTACGGCGCCGACGTGCTCTCCTACTCGGAGACGCTGGACGCCGTCTCCCTGACCTCGGTGACCACCGAGGTGTTGCGCGGCCTCGGCTACTGGCTGTTCTACGTGCGTGACCCGTACGCGTTCACGACGACGTCGTCGGTCGACTACCTGGCGTCGGGACGGGTGATCTTCGCCGGGTTCGCGCTGCTCGTCCTCGCCCTCCTCGGCCTGGCGATCGCCAGGTGGACGCAGCGCCGGTACGCGGTGCTGCTCGTGTTGTGCGGCGTCGTGCTCGCCGTCGGTGTCCATCCGCTCGGCGATCCGGCGCCGTTGATCCGCCCGCTGGCGACGTCGGGACTCGGGCTCGCGCTGCGCAGCAGCACGCGGGCGATCCCGCTCAGCGCGTTCGGATTGGCGCTCGGCATCGGCGCGCTCGTGGCCGCGGTCGGGCGGTTGCGCTGGCGGTGGCGGGTGCTCGCCCCGTTCGTCGTCGCCGGCCTGGCGATCGTCAACCTCCCGTCGCTGTGGCACCACACGTTCGTCGACCCGGCGCTCGCCCGCGATGAGCAGCCGCCCGCAGCTTGGGATCAGGCGACTGCGGCGCTCGACGCATCGAACCTCGACGCGCGCGTGCTGCAACTGCCGGGACAGGAGTTCGGCGCGTTCCGCTGGGGCTACACCGTCGACCCGCCACTGCCCGGGCTGACCAAGAAGCCGCTGGCCACGCGCGACCTGCTGCCGCTCGGCAGCCCGGGCGCGATGGACCTGCTCGACGCGCTCGACGACCGCCTGCAGACCGGCACCATCGAGCCCGCCGAGATCGCCCCCGTGGCGCGGATGCTCGGCGCCGACACGATCTGGCTGAGCAACGACGCCGCGTTCGAGCGGTTCCGCACGGCCAGGCCAGAGGTGGTCGCCGCGCTGTTCGCGGCCGGCGTGCCCGGGATCGGGCCGATCACGTCGTACGGCACGCCGGCCCCGAACCTGCCCGTGCTGGCGATGGTCGATGAGACGGCGCTGGCGACCCCGTCGATCGGCGAACCACTACCGCCTGTGCAACTCGCCGGAGTGGAGGACGCGCCGGGCATCGTGCGCGCCAGCTCACGGCTCGTCGTGCTCTCCGGCAGTGGCGACGGCGTCGTCGACGCCGCGGGCGCCGGTCTGCTGCACGGCGACGAGGCGTTGCTCTACGCCGCCGATGTCCGGCCCTCCGACGACCTCGCCAACGCGGCGCAGGTGATCGTCACCGACTCCAACCGCGATCGCGCCCATCAGTGGCGCGGCTCGCAGGATGTCACCGGGTTCACCGAAGCGGGCGGCACCGACGGCGGGCTGCTGCGCACCGACGAGGCCGACAAGCGGTTGCCGGTGTTCCCCGGCGAGACGGCCGCCGACGAGACCACCGCCACACTGGCGACCGGTCTCGTCGTGCGCGCCAGCGGCTACGGCGAGCCGTTCGCCTACCGGCCCGAACAGCGCCCGGCGATGGCGGTCGATGGTGACCCGAGCACCGCGTGGGTCGTCGGCGACCGCGCCGACCCGGTCGGCGAGTACCTCGAGGTGTCGCACATCGATGGACGGCTGACGCTGCTGCAACCGCAGGACACCGTTGCCAACCGGATGATCACCCGCATCCGGGTCGAGTCGCTCGACCACGCCACGCCCGCGGTCGACGTCGCGCTCGACGGGTCGTCGCTGACCGGTCCCGGTCAGGTCGTCGCCGGCCTGCCGACCGGGGCGGTGCGGATCATGATCAGCGCGATCGCGGCCCGGCCGGGGGGCACCGACACAGGGCCATCCGCCGTCGGGTTCGCCGAGCTCGGTCTTGGCACCAACCAGGAGGTCGTCAACGTCCCCACCGGCGTGCTGCGGCGGACGTCGGCCGCCACGCCGACGTCGATCGTGCTGACCCGGCTCCGCACCGACCCGCTCGACAGGTGGCGCAGCGACCCGGAACCGACGCTGGTACGCGGGCTCAGCCTGCCGAGCGCGGTGACGACGAGCGCCACGGTCACCCTGCGCCTCGACCGTCGCGCCAGCGACGGCGTGCTGGCCGGGCTCACGGGACAGCACGGCGCGATCTCCGACCGGCGGCTCACCGGCGACGTCGACGCGGCAGCCTGGCATGCCGTCGACGGCGACCCGGCGACCGCGTGGACATCTCCGTTCGTCGATCCCGTCGGGTCGGCGCTGACGCTGCGGCTGCAGCCGGGTGTCCGCGTCGGACCGCTGACCATCCATCAGCCGCTCGACGACGTGCACTCACGGATCACGAGGATCACCGTCGCCGTGGGAGGACAGGCGGTGGACCTCGACGTGCCCGCACCGGACGCCGGCGGGGCGAGCACCGTGCAGCTCCCTGCGGTGGAGGCGGCGTCGATGGTCGTGACCGTCGCCGCCGTCGACGCGGCCACCACCGTCGATCGGCGTTACGGGGAGGTCACCACCCTGCCCGTCGCGATCACCGAGCTCGACGACGCGGCGCTCGACCGCAGCGCAGCGGCGGGCGCCCAGCCGGCGCAGCCCGCATGTCGCACGGATCTGTTGCACCTCGACGGTCAGCCGGTGCCGCTGGCGGTCGGCGCAGCGCAGGTGGCGCAGCTCGTCGCCGGCCAGGCGGTGACGGTGTCGACGTGTGACGGCTCGCCGATCGCCCTCGGCGCCGGCCGCCACGTGCTCGCCAGCGTGGCCGGTGTGGCCACCGGCATCGACGTCGACCGAGTGGTGCTGAGCAGCGGCGTGCCCGCGCCGGTGGCGCCCGACCCCACGATCGCCGTGCAGCGCTCCGACGACACCCGCACTGCGACGGTCGGCGCCTGCCCCGCGGGGTGCTGGATGATCCTCGGCGAGGGCTACGACAAGGGCTGGACGGCCGGCACCGGCGGACGCTCGCTCGGGGCGCCGCGTCAGCTCGCCGGCGGGTTCAACGCGTGGTGGTTGCCGCCGTCCGGCGCAGCGCGGACGGTGACGATGACGTGGCAGCCGCAGACCGAGCTCGACATCGCGCTCGCTGCCAGCGCGCTGGGGATCGTGATCTGCCTGCTGCTCGTGTGGCGCGGCCGGCGCGGTGACCCAGCGGCGGTGCCGCTCCGGCCGGACCCGCCGCAGTTCGACGTCCGCCGGCTGTGGCGACCCGTCGGAGGTCGCGCCGCCGTCATCTCGGGTGCGGTGCTCGCGGTGGTCAGCGCGCTGATGATCTCGTGGACGTTCGGGATCGTCGGCCTGGTGCTCGGGATCGTCGTTGCCGTGAGCCGCAGGCCACTGCTCACCGCGCTCGGCGCCACGGGGATGGCCGGCGTGCTCGGGATGATCGTGCTGCGCCGCGAGACGGTCTCGCGGTTCTTCGTCAACGCCGGATGGCCCGGCCACTTCGAGGACCTGCATCGCTACGGCCTGCTCGTCGTGGTGCTGCTGTTCGCCTCCGTCGTGGCCGACCCACCAGGCGTGGGCGTGGTCGCGGACGACGATGCGGGCGGTGCGCCGGCAGCGGCGGATGCGGCAGCGGCAGTGGCGCCCGGCGCCCGCCTCGGCGACTGAGGGCGGCTGACGGGGCGCTCAGGCTGGAACGGATGAACTGGTCGCAGCCGGAACGATACGTCCGGTTCCGGTCGCGACCAGAAGGATCCCGGCTCGTGCTCTGGGTTACGACCCACCAACCGCCGTCGTGGGCACTACCCGGAGTCACCGGGTGCGACCGAGGACGGCCACGACGCGGGTGCGGCCGGCAAGGGCGCACCCACCGCGACGTCGACGAGCAACGGTCCGAGGTATGCGGCGGCGAGGTCGTGGGCCGCGGCCGGGGTGAAGTGCAGGCCGTCGGCGCGGATGGACAGGTCGTCGAGCACGCCGAGCGTGTGCATCCAACCGTCGAGGTCGAGCGCCTGGATCCGTTCGGGAGCGGTTGCCGCGACAGCGCCGATCACGGAGTGCACGACGTCGTAGCGCGCCGGATCGCGCATCCGCGTCTGCGCGCCGGCGAACGGGGCGGTCGGGTACGGCGCGAGCACCCACACCACGTGCGCCACGCCGGCGGCCAGCAGGCGGCTGGCGAAGTCTGCGTAGGCGTTTCCCAGCCTCGTCCGGAACTCGGGATCCATCGGGCTCAGCAATCCGTGGACGTGCGCGAACGTGTGGTCCTCGGCGTCGCGCATCGTCACCATCAGCATCACCACATCGGGCCGCAACGTCTGCAGGTCGTGAGGCAGCTGGCGTTCGAGCAGCTTGCGACACGTGGCCATCCATGACGTTCCGCTGTCGGTCGGCACGTCGCCGGTGAGGAGGAACCCGCAGCCGGGAAGGCCGTCGTTGGTCACCTTCGCCGCGTCGGGATGCTCGGCCGCCCACTGCACCAGACCATCGCCGGTCGCCTCCGCAGTGGAGTCGCCCAGGACGAGGATCCGCACGGGACGGGTCAGCGCGGGCAACGTTGGCAGCGCGAGAACGTCCGACGGCGGCCGTTCACTCGCCGCGGTGACGGGCCCCGGCGCGGACGACGCGGGCTCATCGATCGCGTTGGTGGCGACGTCGGGCGCCGAGGTGGATCGGCCCGCCGCTGGCGCGCCGACCGCGTTCGGGGTGGGCGCAGTGGGCTGCGCCGTCCCGTCGGGCTCGGGCGAGGGGGACGGCGCACCGAGGACGTCCGCGGACCCACCTGCCCCGTCCGTCGCCGACCCGGCGCGATCGAGCGGGCCGACCGGGTCGACCGGGGGAACCGAGAGCACCGGGGCGACGGGGGTGACCTGGCCGACCTCGGCGACGGGGCGGATCGAGGCGTCCTGGGCGGCGCGGCCGACGGAGGCGTCCGAGTCGGCGGGGCCGGCTGGGCCGACGGCGGCAATCGGGGTGACGCCGACGCCGCTCCGACCGGCGACGGACAGCGGCACCAGCGAGCCGTCGGTGGGCACGATGCCCGCGCCGGCACCCGCGCCCGTGTGCGCGGCCGTGGGGACGGCGACGACTGCGACGACGGCCGCCGCGACGGCGGCGACTGCGAGCGCTGCCGTCGCGAGCGGCAGCAGGCCGGCAGGCGACCAGCGGCGCACCGGACGCTCGATGAGCGTGGCGGACAGCGCTGCCAGCACGAGCGTCATCACCACCTCGACGGTGAACAGCTCCGTGCGTGACCAACCGAGACCTGCGTCCACGAGCCACGCGCGGATGGGCCAGTGGAACAGGTACACGCCGTAGCTGATGCCGCCGAGCCACACCAGTGGCCGCCAGGACAGCACCGTCCGCAGCTGCGACGGCTGCTGCAGCGCGACGAGCAACGTTGCCGTCGCCAGCGCGAACACCGGCAGCCAGCCACGGTATGCCGACCCGCCGTCGGCCGGCCACGACGTCGCGGCCCAGCCGACGACGGCGATCGCCGGCAGCCATGACCATCGGGTCCAGCGCGGCAGCCGCGGTCGCCATGCCAGCAGCCCGGCGACAGCGGCCCCGACGAGGATCTCGCCGAGTCGCGCCGGGGTCGCCCAGTACGCCGCGTCGGCACCCCACGCCGCGGCGATGACGAACGCCGAAGCGATCCCCGCAACGGCGAGCGCGCCGAGGAGGACAGCGCGCCGCAGAGGGCGACGCACGACGCCGAGCACGACGAGCATCACCACCGGCCACAGCCAGTAGAACTGCTCCTCCACGGCCAGCGACCAGTAGTGCTCGAGCGGCCCCTCCCTGCCGAGGGTGGCGCTGGTCAGATCTGCGTAGCTGCGGTGGCCGAGCAGCTTGACCCAGTTCTCCACCTGGAACAGCGACCCGAGCAGGTCCCGACGCAGGCCGGCTACGCCGGCGAAACCGCCGCCGCTGGCGAACGCCGCGATGACGACCAGCGTCAACAGGCTGGCCGGCAACAACCGCTTGCAGCGGCGTGCGTAGAAGGCAGGCAACGAGATCCGTCCGGCACGCTCGTGCTCCGCGATCAACAAGGCGGTGATCAGGTAGCCGGAGAGCGTGAAGAACACCGACACCCCGACGTAGCCGCCGGACATCCACGTGAACCCGCCGTGGAACACGACCACCATCGCCACCGCGACACCACGCAACCCGTCGAGCGCCGGTTGGTGGGCGATCCGCTGACGAACGCTCGACGCACGGTCGCTCACGCCGAGACCGTCGAGTCCGTCGAGCCGCCCGTTCACGCCGACTCGGTCGAGACCGTCACTCACGCGGCCTCCGTCGCTCACGTCGCGTCCGTCAATCACGTCGCGTCCGTCAATCATGTTGCGTCCGTCGAGACGGGCGGCACTACCTGGGCGCGGGATCCGCGCATCCGCCGGATCGCCGCGTCCAGCGCGACGGCCGCACCGATCACCACCGTCGGCTCCGCGGAGGAGCGGATCCGGTGCGCGCCGTAGAACACGACGGCCGTCACGGTGACGGTCAGCACGGGGCCGAGCAGCAGCCACCGCGCCCTGCGGCGGACGCGGGCCAGGCCGAACACCGCAGCCGGGGCGAGCAGCCAGAACGAGAAGATCCCCGACCACGACGCCCACCGCCAGCGTTCCTCGCCGACGTCCTGGAAGACGAGGTCGTGCAGCCCGTACATGTCGATGGTGCGCCCGACACGGGCCGCGACCACCTTCGGCAGCTCGCGCAGGTGGGCGCGCAGGTAGTGGGCGGCCTCGGACCGCCGGACCTCCGAGCGGACCGAGGGCTCGAGCAGTTGATCGGCGGGTGCGAGGCACAGGATCGACCAGCCACCGATCGACGGGCCGCCGAACGCCTGCGGGCAGTACGCGCCGGCGAGGGTCGTGCCGTCGTTGGTCGTGAGGAAGACGGGACGCTCGAAGCGGACGAGGTTGAACACCACCCACGGGGCGATCGTCAGCGTCGCGGTGGCCGCCAGGACGGCGGCGGCACGCCATCCGCCCCACCGCCCTCGATCATGATCGCCGCGTTCTCGCCGCGACCGTGCTGCCAGCGCCAGCAGGACGGCGCCGACCGGCACGAGCAGGATCAGCTCGCTGCGCGCCAGCGTCGCCAGCCCGATCGTCACCCCGCACCAAATCCACCGCCGGGCGTCGGGGCGCTCCATCGCCCGCCACAGCGCGAGCAGCGCGATGACGACCGCCAGGGTGCTGACGCTCTCCGACATCACCAGCCCGTCGTTCATCCACAGGTTCGGGTAGACGACCGCGAGGCCGGCGGCGAGGAGGCCGACGCGGCTCCCGGCGAGCGCCCGCCCGAGCAACCCGATGCAGGCGATCGTCGCGATCCCGCACAGCACCGTGATCAGCCGTTGCCAGCGCACCGGGTCGTCCATCCAGCTCAGCGCGGCCATCAACGTCGAGGTCAGCGGAGGGTGCTCCGCGCCGTGGAACGACGTGAACGGCTCGACGTAGGGGCGGCCGTGGGCCAGCTCTGCCGCCTGGACGCTGTAGTAGAACGAGTCGTTCAGCGACAGCTGGCGGTTCCACCTCGCCACCCAGATCGCAACCCGGGTCGCCGCGCCGATCGCGACGATCATGCCGAGCCGGCGGCGGAACATCAGCTCGTCGGCCGACGCCGTCTCCCCTGGCGCCACCGTGGTCGCGTTGATCACCGCCGCGTCATCCATCGACGTACGCGTCAGGGGGCACGATGAACACCGCCGTCGGCTCGCCGAGCTCGAGCATCCGGTTGACGGTCCGCTGCAGGTCCACCGGCGCCCGCGGGTCGAGCTGCACCCCGAACAGGTTGACGTCGATCAATGGCACGAGGTCGTCGAGGCCACGCGCCTGCAAGGTCGCGGTCAGCTCGCCGTGCAGCCGGTCGAACTCGGCCTTCTGCGCGGGGGTGCGCAGGTCGACCTCGGTCACCAAGATGGCCGTCGGCGTGTCCAGCCAGTGCTGGATGTAGCTGCCGGTGGCGAACTGCACGACCGCCGTCGCCGTCGCCGTCTCGATCACCCGATGCGCCGTCAGCGGCACCCGCCAGGTGTTCGGCGATCCGGCGTGGAAGCCGCGCCGTTCGAGCTCGCTGACCAACCCGTAGCCCTGGGAGCCGAAGAAGTAGGCGTCGTTCCACAGCACCGTGTAGCGACCCGACGTCCCCGTCGCGCCGTTGACGTCGTGGCGGAGCGCGGCGACGGTCGGGTCGATGACCGCCCGCAACGAGTCGGAGAGTCGTTGCTCGGGCGCCTCCTGCCCTGCCGCGTGCACGACGAGGACGACGGCACAGGCAGCCGAAACAGCGAGCAGCAGCCCGGACACCCCACGGCGCAGATCGGTCAGCCGACGCCCTTCGACCGTGCCGCGGACCAGCTCGACAGCGGTCCAGACCACCGCCACCACCGCGAACACGCCGATCGTCCACGCCCACAGCGTCAGGTAGAACCACACCTTGCCGAAGATCCGCGCCGCGGAGACCCAGCCGACGAGCAACGTCACGGCGACCAGCACGTGCAGCGCAACCAGGCGACGGTGGCGGATCCGCACGGCGGCGACCGCGCTCGCCGTCCACAGCACGACGAGGATCGCGCCCGGCCACGGGCCGCTCGTCGGTTCGGCGGCGACAGTGATGCTGCCGGAGCCGTTGACGCTGCCGAGCAGGAAGTGGGCGATGTCGAGGTGGCGCAGCAGCAGCGACGCGCCGTGGCGGAACCCGAGCACGGTCTCGGTCGGGTGCTCGAAGTTGTCGCGCAGCATGCTGATGTTGCCAGGAGTGTGGCGCAGCTGGTCGACGAGCGGCGGCAGCCACACCGCCACGCCGAGTCCGACCGCGACGGCGAGCAACCGCACTCGCCGACGGCGACCCTCGAGGTCGCGCACCGCGCGCACGACGACCACCCCGATGGCCAGCCCGACCGTCGCGACCGCGAGGATCAGGTAGGAGATGTGCGTCTGCGCGCACACGCACCCGGCGACGACCACCAGCCACAGCACGCCGTCGTCGCCAGCCAGCACCGCCCACGTGGCGACGAACGTCAGCAGCCAGAACAGCAGTGGGAAGTACGGGTTCCACGGCTGGGTGAGCACGCCCAGCCCGTATCCCTGGACGAGCACGAACGCGACGGCGATCATCCCGAGGCGCAGCGTCGTGCCACCGAGGCGCCGTGCGACCGCCATCACCGCGGCGAGCACGACCACTGCGACCACGCACGTCGCGGCCAGCATCGCCCACGCCGACGAGCCCAGCAGCCGGTACAGCGGGGCGATCATCAGGAAGCTCAGCGGGCCGGGGTGGCTGCCCTGGTCCGGGAACGTCCCGATCCGGCCCGGGAGGCCGATCAACGGCGTGTGCCGGCCACCGACGTCGCGGACGCGCAGCTCGGTCATCGCCATGTCGAGCACCGGCACCCAGTGGCGCGAGACGAGCCGGATCGCAGCGACGACGAACGGGACCGCCAGCACGACGACGGGCAGCCACCATGATGCGAGCACTCGCCGACGTCCCCGCAGCACGGGCGCTCACTGTAGGCGAGCACCTCTGCGGGTCTGGGGACGGCTCGCGGGCGACTGGTAGCTTGCGCGGGTGGACCTCGGCGAGCAGGGCGGCACCGCGGTCCGCCACCCGTGGGAGGTCGCCAGGGCCGAGTTCTTCCGCAACCTCGCGGCCAGCGCGTGCGACCTCGCAACGACGCGGCGGTTGCTCGACGTCGGCGCAGGCGACGGCTGGTTCGCGGACGAGATCGCGCCATGCGTGGCCGCTGACGCGACGATCGTCTGCTGGGACATCAACTACGACGCCACCCAGCTTGCGGCGCCCACCTCGCCGCTCGTGCGCCGTACCGCCGAGCCACCGGCGGGACGGTTCGGGCTGGTGTTCCTGCTCGACGTGCTCGAACATGTCACCGACGACGACGCGCTGCTGCGCGACGACGTCGTGCCGCGGCTCGACGAGCGGGCCACGCTGATCGTGTCGGTGCCGGCGCACCCGCGGCTGTTCAGCGCGCACGACACGTTCCTGCACCACTGCCGCCGGTACAGGCCGCGGGCGGTCGTCGAGCTGCTCGACCGCCACGTCGAGGTCGTCCGCCACGGTTCGCTGTTCACCTCGCTCGTCGCCGGCAGGGCCGCGCAGGTGGCGGCGGAGCGCGTTGGACGCCATCGCCGCCAGACCGGGGTCGGCGCGTGGCATGGCGGTCCACTGGTGACCGGCGCAGTCACCGCCGTCCTGCGCGCCGACGCCCGGTGCGGCGGCGCCCTCGCCCGGCGGGGCGTCCGCCTGCCCGGTCTGAGCCACTGGGCCGTCTGCCGCCCGCGCCGCGGCTGAGCGTCACCGGCCGATGGTCACCGCGGCGGTCGGCATCGTCGTGCCGTGCTTCAACGAGGCCGCGCGGCTCGACGTCGAGCGGCTGCTGACCCTCCTCGACCGTCCCCGGCTGGACCTGCACCTCGTCGACGACGGCTCGACGGACGCGACCGCAGCGCTGCTCGAGCGGGCCCGCAGCGCGGATCCACGGCGCGTGCACATCCACACCCTCGACATCAACCACGGCAAGGCGGAAGCCGTGCGGCGTGGCCTGCTCGCGGCCTGCGCGGCGGGTCACGAGCTCGTCGGCTACCTCGACGCCGACCTGGCCACGCCGCCCGCCGACCTGCTCGCGCTGGTCGATGCCGCTGTCGCCGACCCCGCGCTCGTCGCCGTGCTGGCGGCGCGCGTCGGGTTGCTCGGCCACCGGATCGACCGCACCCGGCGCCGGCACTACCTCGGCAGGCTGTTCGCCACGGCGAGCAGCGTGCTGCTGCACCTCCCCGTCTACGACACGCAGTGCGGCGCCAAGGTGTTCCGTGTCGGGCCGGCGCTGAGCACCGCGATCGCGGAGCCGTTCGCGAGCAGGTGGGCGTTCGACGTGGAGCTGCTCGGGCGGTTGGGCAAGGGCCGCGCCGGCGTCGCCCCGGTGCCGCCATCGGCGCTGCTCGAGGTGCCGGTGTGGCAGTGGCACGACGTCGCCAACTCGCGCCTCGACATCGTCACCTCGCTGCGCACCGCCGCCGAGCTGCTGACCATCCGTCGCCGGCTGGCGCAGTGGCGGTGAGTGGCCGCCGCCGCCGTTGCGTCGCAGCGGTGTCACCGGCCCGCGGGCACCGCCGCGCGAGGATCGGCCGATGACCACCCTCGCCGTGGCGCGACCGGACGCGGCCGAGGTCGTCGCCGTGCCACGCTGGCGATGGTTGCCTGCGGTGCTCACGGCGGTGGTGATCGCCCCGATCGTCGTGGCCATCGGTCGCGCCGTCCACCAGCGCTGGTTCCCGATCGGCGACGCGGCCCTGCTGTACGTCCGCGCCCGCGACGTGTTCACGGGCACCACGCCGCTGCTCGGGTCGTGGTCGTCCGCGTCGCTGACCATCGGCCACGACGTGAACAACCCCGGTCCGCTGTACAGCGACCTGATCGCCCCGTTCGGGCACCTGTTGCACGGCGGAGCGGGTGCCGCGGTCGGTGTCGGGGTCGTCAACATCGCTGCAGTGATCGGCATCTCGCTTGCCGCCCGGCACGTCGGCGGTTGGCGGCTGCAACGGGCGATGCTCGTCGCCGCGGCCGCACTGGTGTGGACGATGGGCAGCTGGCTGCTCGTCGACATCTGGCAGCCGCACGCCCTGCTGCTGCCGTTCATGCTCCTGCTCGTCCTGCTGCTGGGCCTCGCCGTCGGCCGGTGGCGGTGCGTGCCGTGGGCGGTCGCAGTCGGCTCGCTGATCGTCCAGACCCACATCGCCTACGCCTACGCGCTCGCCGTGCTCGGCGCGGCAACCCTGGTGATGGCCGCTGTGCACAGGGGCTCGGTGCGAGGACTGCCGTGGGCTCGCGCGCTGCGGTCGCGGCAGGCCATGTGGACGTACGGGCTGTTCGTCGTGCTGTGGTCGCAACCGATCATCGAGCAGCTCTTCGCCAGCGGCGAAGGCAACCTCTCGCGGCTGGCCTCGGGTGCGTCGAGCGGAGGTTTGAAGATCGGCGCGCGCGATGCCGTGCGGCTGGACGCCGCGGTGCTGTTCCAGGTGCCGTGGCACCTGCGCGCCGGGTTCACCACTGCGGTGCCGCGGATCCCGCTGACGACGACCACCGGCGGGGCGACGCTGGTGATCACCGGGATCCACCGCGCCGCCGTCGCCGCGGCGATCGTGGTCGTCGTGTTCGCCGCGCTCGCCGCCTTGGCGATCGCCCACCGTCGCGCCGGCGATGTCGTGCTGAGCGCCGCGTGCTGGCTGGCCGGGGTCGGCGTCGTCGCCGGGGTGGTGTGCGTGGCCGCGATCACGATCGGCCCTGTCGGCCTCGGCCAGCACTACGTCCGCTGGTTGTGGCCGATGACGATCTTCGTGCAGACCGTCGCCGGTTGGGCCGTGATCGAGCTGATCGCAAGATGGTTGCGCGGTCGAGCCCGCACAGGGTTCCCAGCCGCCGCGCCGCGCGTCGTCGCAGGGCTGGCCGCCGCCGCGCTCCTCCTCCTGTCCGTCGCCGCACTCCCGGGCTACGCCCAGCCCGAGGGGCCCACCGCCGACCGTGCGGCGATGCCGGCGCTGCGCCAGGCGTTCCGACAGCTCGGCTCGTTGCGATCCTCAGGTCCCGTGCTGTTCGACCTCGGCAACCTCGTCGCCTTCGAGCCGTACAGCAGCTCGATCATGATGCGCCTGCAGGAGTTGGGGATCGAGTTCCACGTCACCGACGCGTCCATGCTCCGCCAGCTCGGCAACGGCCGCCACGTCACCGGCACGGAGCGGACGACGATCTTCCAGCTCGAGGGGCCCGATGCCGTGCTGTACGCCGGCACGGCATGCCGCGTCGCCTCGGCGAGCGCGCTCGACCCGGGTGTCGCCGCGACCGCCTCCCAAGCGGCCGCCTCGCTCGGCGGCCGGCTCGCAGCGGGGCAGGTCGACATCGACGCCGACCGGCTGACCGCAGCCGATCGCGTCATCTATGTTGCCGCGACGAGCCCCGGCGATGCGGACGCCGCGGCGCGGATCGTCGATGACGGCACGCTGGCGCGCTGGGCGGCCGACGGCAGTGCGCAGCTCAGCGACGACGATCGCACCGCGCTGGACCTCGTCGGCAGGTGGGTGTCGACTGCCTACGCACTGTTCGCGACGACCCCGGTCACGTGCCCGTCACCCGCGACGGCGTGATCGCCACTCGCGGACGCCGCGCAGGTGCCGCAGCCGGTCGGCGACGCCCCACCGGGTGACGAGCACCATGGATTCGGCGATGATCGGCCAGGACATCTTCGACGTCCCGCGGACCCGATCGCGGAACAGGATGGGCGTCTCGACGACGTCGGCGCCGTGACGAACGAGCTCGCGGATCAGCTCGGTGAGAAACGCGTAGCCCTCGGCGGTGGTCGACGCAGGGTCGATCTGACGCAGCCGGTCGGCGCGGTACGCCCGGAAGCCGGAGGTGCAGTCGCGGACCCGGATCCGCAGCAGGGCCGCTGTGTAGCGGTTGCCCCACTTCGACAGCAGCCGCCGGTGGACCGGCCAGTGCAGCGTGCCACCGCCTGCCACGTAGCGCGATCCGACGACGACCGCCGCGCCGTTCTCGACGAGTGCGAGCATCGTCGGGATCACGGCGGGATCGTGGGAGAAGTCGGCATCCATCGACACGATCACCGGGTAGCCCTCGTCGAACGCGACGGTGAACCCGCAGCGGTACGCGTCACCGAGACTGGCCTTGCCGGGCCGGCGCAGGACCTTGATCCCGCCGAGCCCCGCACCGACCTCCTCGGCGAGGTCGGCGGTGCCGTCGGGGCTGCAGTCGTCGATCACCACCACGTCCGAGTCGGGGACCGCGTCGCGCAGGGCGCGCAGGAAGTCGACGATGTTCTCGGCCTCGTTGTAGGTGGGCAGCACGATCACCGAACGCACGGCCGGGCACGCTAGTGGTGGCGAACCCCTCCGGCGGGGCTCCCAGCACGCCTGTGCCGCTGGCTACGCTCGCCTGGCTCATGCCCGCGGTACGCAGCTCTCCACTCGTCGCCCCGTTCGCGGACCGGCTGCTCGCCGCCGACGTGCCCGCACTCGGGATGCACGAGCGGGCCGAAGTGGTGGCGTTCATCGGCCGGCGCGTGGACGGGCTGCCGGGGTTCATCCGGCTCGGCGTGACCCTGATCGGCGCGATCTACCGCGTGCTGCTGCTCGTCCCGGGCGGCCGGCGGATCGTCGACGCGCTCAGCGACCGTCCCCTGCCGCTGCTCGGCGAGTACCCGCGGTTGGTGCGCTCGCTCGGCTACGCCTACATCTGGGAGCGCTGGCCGCAGACCCCCACAGGACCGGTGCTGCGGTGATGCCGCTGGAGCACCTCCCGGCGGCTGCCGACGTGCTGATCATCGGGTCCGGCGCGGGTGGGGCGACCACCGCCGCAGTGCTCGCCGAGGCTGGCCTCGACGTGCTCGTGGTGGAGGAGGGGGCGTGGGTCGAGCAGGGCAGCGTGGTGCCGTTCTCGCTCGAGCAGATGGACCGCCAGTACCGCGCCGGTGGCGTCACCGTCGCCCTCGGTCTCCCGTCGATCGCCTACACCGAGGGTCGTTGTGCAGGCGGTGGAACGGAGATCAACAGCGGGCTGTACCGACGGCCGCCGGCGGACGTGCTCGCCCGCTGGGCGGCCGACTTCCGCATCGACGACTTCGACCAGGGCGAGCTGTTCGCGATCGCCGACGAGGTCGAGCGCGAGCTGTCGGTCGGACTGCTGCCCGGCGCGGCGTCGGCGGCGAGCGAGATCCTGCACCGCGGTGCGGACCGGCTCGGCTGGCAGAACGACGAGATCCCGCGGTGGATGGTCTACCCGCCAGGCGGCGGCCCGACCTCCGGCATCCGCCAGAGCATGACCAGGACCTACCTGCCTCGCGCGGCGCGAGCAGGGGCGCGGCTCGCCGTCGGGTGCCGCGTCGACCGGCTCGAGCTCGACCAGGCGAGGGCGCACCGGGCGCACGTCGTGCTCGCCGGCGGCCGGCGCTGCACGAT
>JBBQTN010000030.1:0-33079 GCA_038213195.1 Acidimicrobiales bacterium
GAGCTGCGACGCTGCGGCATGGGCGCGGTTGAGCCAACAGCGGGCGTGGGCGATGGTGCTGCACTCCGAAGCGCAGATCGCCGCGCGTCGTGCCGTTTCGGCGTCGCGGCGAGGGTCGAGCGACGAGGCCCTCGAGACGGCCTCGAGCAGTCGGAGCAGTTCGGTCTGGCGTACGCGGTCATACATGGGTCCGAAGAGGGCGTGGACCAGATCGGCGGCGCGGGGGCGAAGCTTCGGGTGATCGACGGCGAGCCACGCCAGGTGCAGGCACGTATCGAGGTTGGCGACAACAGTCGACTCGCCGATGTTGTCACCCCGCTCGGACCACTCGAGAACGTGGTCGATCAGGCCCGTGAGCGCGGCTTGGAGGGTGCCGCCTCGCGTCAGGAGTGCGACGGCACCATCGCGAATCGGTGGCAGCAGGTCGAAGCGCCCGTCGGCAGCGAACACCAACCCGTTTTCGACGAGGCGTCCCGCAATTTCTTGGGCGGTCGCTCGGTCCGGGTGGTCCTGGACCGCGTCGATCAGGTCGAGGGTGAAGGCTCCGGCAGTGAGCCCGAGCCGTTCGAACACTGCCCGCTCCTCGTCGGAGAGCTGCGACAGGGTGCGGCCGATACAGCGGTCAACGATCTGGTCGACCGGAACCGGTTGCTCCGCGGCGAAACGGACGCCGAATCGGGCGATGTGTTCGGCCGTGAGATTGATCGCGACCGGGAGTCCGCCGGTCGCCATCACCACCTGGGCGAAGAGCTCGGGCTCGGCAACCAGCACGCCCTCGTCGACCCCGCGCGCGACGATCGCCTCGATCAGCATCACGGCTGCGGGAGATCGGGTCGCGTCGAGACCGGCCACTGTCGCGAGCGGCTCCAGTCGCACCACAGGCAGCAGCGCGCCGAGTCGGTGTCGGCTGGTGGCCAGCAACCACGGCCCGGCCGGTGAGGTCGGCCAGCTGAACGCTATTGGGGCGAGCTCGTCACCGAGGTGCTCGACACCGTCGAGCACGATCAGCGCAAGCGATCCATCCAGCCCGGCGCTCAGTACGTCGGCGGACGACTCCCCTGGTAGCCGATCGAGACCGGATTGGCGCACGAGCTGGTCGAGCAGTCCGTCAATGTGATCGACCGGCTCGGCATCGACCCAGATCACTCGACGGTCCGAGCAGACGCGGGCCGCCTCGCGCGCCACCGACGACTTCCCGATCCCGCCCGGCCCCACGACAGTGCACCGACCGGTGCCGGTGAGCGCCGAAATGACCTGGGCCACGTCGCGATCCCGGCCGACGAGACGCGCGGTGGAGACCACCGTTGCACGGTAGTCGTCGCCGCACCCCTTACGTTCGCACGTTTCTGTGCCGTCGATTTCGTGCGCGTACGCACGCGTCGATTTGCGTGTTCTCACCGATGACGTGAACGCCGCGCGCCCCGATGCTTGACGAGTACCTCATCAACCCAAGGAGCAACAATGAGCCAACACCAGAACACGCCGCCCACCACCGCAGCGTGCAGACTAGGTCTCGCGGCCGTCAACACACCCGATCTCGATCGATTCCGTCGGTTCTATGAAGACGTCCTCGGCCTACGGATGGTCGTCGTGAATCATCCCAGCGGGGCACCGTTCCGCCGTCTTGGTGCCTTCACCGATGGCGACCGTCGAACAGCAGTGATCCTGGCGTTCGAGGTCCCCGGCTACCAGTCCGGGCTGCCCGACGACGTCATCGGCCGCCGCGGGCGGATCGACCACTTGGCCTTCAACGCCGCCAACGAGGTGGAGTTCGACGAGATCATCAACCGGCTCGTCGACGCTGGCGCTTCTACAGGGGAAGTCACCCCGCTCGGACCGGTCCGGTCGGTCCTGTTCATCGACCCCGACGGCGCCCACCACAACCTGCAGATCCCCGACCCGAGTTGGCAGCCCGACCACACGGCCGAGGTGATCGACACGGACCTGCTCACCGCAGTGCTGGGTGGTGGGGTCCGATGACACCGACTGCCCGTACCCGACCAGCCGATGTAACGGTGTACTACAAGCCGGGCTGTCCGTTCAGCACTCGTCTTCGACTCGCGCTGCGCCTACGCGGGGTTGCGTTTCGATCGGTCCGCTTCCGTGACGACGAAGATGGCGCCGCGGCGGTCCGCGGTGTCAATGCCGGCGACGAGATCTCGCCGACCGTACAGGTCAACCAGCGGTGGCTGACCAACCCGCCGGCGAAGGCCGTCATCCGCGCCATCCACCACACCGACACCGATACGTGAACGACCTCGACAGGCGCAGCCCAGGGCCGCCTCTTGACCGGGACGGCCGCCACAATGGCCCGGCGATAACGTCCGTCCCAATGAGGTCCGACGATTGGCGAGAGGTGAACAAGGCCAACTGGGAAGCACGCGTGCCGATCCACACCGGTCCGGGGGCTACGACCTCGACGCCTTCGACGATCCCGATCACCTCAGCAATGTCGTCCGCTACGACGTCCCCCGACTCGGACGTCTCGACCGCCTCGATGTGGTCCACCTGCAATGCCACATCGGCGCTGACACCATCGGCCTTGCCCGCCTCGGCGCCCGCACCGTCGCCGGGATCGACTTCTCGCCCTCAGCACTCGCGGCGGCACGAGCCCTGGCCACCCGGGCCAAGGCCACGATCGCGTTCGTCGAGTCAGACCTGTACGACGCCGTCAACACGCTCGGACCCGCCACTTTGACGTCGTGTACACCGGCATCGGAGCCATCTGCTGGCTCCCCAACATTGCCCGCTGGGCCCAAGTGGTCGCCGACTTGTTGCGCCCCGGTGGCCGCCTGTTCCTACGCGAGGCACACCCCGTGTTGTGGTCGATGAGCGACCCGCGGTCGACGGGCTCCTCGTCATCGAGTACCCCTACTTCGAAACCGACGGCGTCGCCTTCAGCGAGTCGATCACCTATGCCGGCGAAGGCGCACTGGCGGCACCGGACATCATCCACTTCAACCACGGTCTGGGCGAGATCTTCAACGCACTCTGGACAGCCGGACTCACCATCACCGCATTCGACGAGCATCGGGAACTGCCCTGGAACCCACTTGGTGAGGCGATGGTCACCAGCGACACCCACGATGGTGAGTTCGTACTCGCCAGCGGCCCGGACCGAATGCCGCTCAGTTACACAGTCCAAGCCGTGAAGCTCGCCGATTCATAACACCTGATCGTCTGATTCCACCCAACGCTGATGGAGCGGACTGTGATGCGGTACCTCACGGCAAACAATCAGAGCAGCGAGCGATTCCGCCTCGGGCCGTGACAAGCCATCGCAGGGACTTCCCCGACGAGCGACTGATCCACGACCTTCGGGTTCTCGGCTCGAAGGTTGCGGGGACTCGCCGGCACCCGTCGGCATCACGGTCATCAGCGGTCGCTGGCGCGTCGTCACGGTCAACGCCTCCGAGCCGATCGATGCTGGTTCGGCCGGCCCGCCACCATCCCCGGGTTGCAACGGGTTGCAGAGTGGTTGCACGGACGCGACAAGACCAGGTCAGAAATGGCATCTGACCTGGTCTTTTAGTGGCGGGGGCAGGATTTGAACCTGCGACCTTCGGGTTATGAGCCCGACGAGCTACCGAGCTGCTCCACCCCGCGTCGGAGTAGGTGCGTCACGCTAGCCACGGTCGGTTTCGATCGCAACCCGGCACCGGAGACCCGCTCGCGAACGGGGCACGCCGCTTCGCGGACAGCGAGACGCGCTATGAGGGGGCTTCCGTCGTCGGAACGACGCTGGTCGTTGTCCGCCCACTCGTGGTCGACGCGCCGAAGGTAGTCGTCGATCCGGTGCTCGACCCCGATGACGAGGCCGCGACCGACGTCGCCGTCGGGGTCGACGTGCCCGACGATGGAGTCGACGTGCTGGGCGAGCTCGAGGCCACGATCACATCGTGGGCCTGGGTGACGAGCGCGCGAGCCGCGGTGACCTTCGACTGGTAGGTGCCGAGGTCGCCGGTCTTCAACGCGGTATCCGCCTCGGCGAACAACCGGTCGGCTTCCGCGAGCAGCTCCTCTGGTGTGTGGTTGGTGGTGCCGGGTGTCGTCGTGGTCGTCGAGGCGCCAGATGGGGTGGTGCCCGTCGAGCCCGCAACCGTGCTCGACGTCGTCGACCCGTTGTTCGCGGGCGTGCCTGTGCCGGAGCCCGGCGGCTCACCGCCGACGTCGACGATGTCGCCAAGATCCTTGTTGAAGCCGGGGAACAGCTTGCCGACCGCCTCTGCGATGTCGTTCCCGTACGCGGCCTGGCCGTTGTAGCTGGCGAGGACGAACTTCATCAGCGGTTGCGAGCCGCCGGTCGGTTCGGAGAACATCGGCCGGATCCATACGATCCCGCCGGCGATCGGCACCATCTGCAGGTCACCGAGCACGACCTGTGATCCGCGCTGGTCGATCAGCGTCACCTGTTCCGAGATCGACGGCTCCTGCGCCATCGTGTTGGCCACTTGTAACGGGCCGTTGGGTAATGGCTCGGCGACGGTGTACGCGGTCAGCTTCCCGTAGGTGGCGGGGTCGCTGCTGGCCGTCATGAAGGACTGCAGCTCCCTTCGATCGTCGTTCGTGCTGAACTTGACGTAGGGCCGGAACAGCTGGAACGACGCCTGGCTCTGGTCAGGTGCTTTGAACATCGAGTAGTACGGCACGAACCGCGCCGAGCTCGATTCGTCGGAGAACGCCTGCTGCTGGCTGGTCGCTCCGGCCGTCGTGGGAGCGCCCGTGGCGGACGCCGCCTGCGCTTGGTTCGGGGGTGCCTGGGCCACCGACCACGCGCCGATGCGGTCGAAGAACTGGTCGGGCGGGAGCTGGTACTTCGAGTACGCCGCGGTCTGGATGCGGAACAGCTCCTCGGGATACCGCAGGTGGGCGGTCAGTCCCTCCGGCATCTGACTCATCGGCTTGAACAAGCTCGGGAACGCCGACTCCCACACCTTCAGCACCGGGTCGGTCTGATCGACGGAGTAGAAGGTGGTGGTCCCGTCGTACGCGTCGACCACGGCCTTGACGCTGTTGCGCACGTAGTTGAACGGCTTGCTCATCCCGCTCGTCGCATCGAGCTGCGAGCGGTCGCCGTTCTCGCCGTAGGGGTACAGATCGGAGGTCGTGTAACCATCGACGATCCACAGCACGCGACCGCCGAGGGCAACTGGATACGGATCGCCGTCGAACTCGAGGAACGGAGCGAGGGTGCGGACCCGATCCTGCACGCGGCGGGTGGCGATCAGGCGGGACTGGTCGTTCACCGCGCTCGAGCCGATCAGGTTGTAATCCAGGTAGTCGAGGGCGAACGCCAGGCGCTTGAACGTCGAGTCGAGCTTGACGCCACCCGTCCCCGCGTACTGGCCGGGGTCCGCCTGGTTCGGGCAGGTCTCCTCCTTCACCTGGGAGTCGACGATCGCATATCCGCCGACGTCATCGCTGAAGTACAGCTCCGGACGGTCGAGGACGGCATCCTGGTACACCGGTCGGCCGTTGGTGTCGATCTTGCCGGCGGGGGCGAGGACCAGCCCGCAGCCGTGGGTGGAGATGAGGTGCTGACCCTGCCACGTCTTGTTCGCGACCGTGCTCAGGTCGAGCTCACGAGCACCGAGCACCACCTGCTGCTCGCGGCCGTCGATGACGTACCGATCGATGTCGAGATCCTTGATCGTCAGGCCGGCGCGGAGCCCCTCGTCGCTGCGGTACCTCGTGACCATCTCTGCATCGGACTTCAGCAGGCGGACGTTCTGCAGCGATGAGCTGCCGTCCTCGACCTGTCGGGTGCTGACGTCGCCGACGGTCACGTTGACCGGTTGCACGTTGTCGATCCCCAGCGCGTGACGGGTTGCGAGCACGTTGCGCTCGATGTACGGCGCCTCACGGTCGCGCTGGTTCGGGTTGACGAGCAACGCCTGGATCGTCGCCGGGTAGATGATCCCGCCGAGGAGCGCCATCACGGCCCACAGCGCCGAGGCGATCACCGGAAGACGCCACGAGCCCGTCCACAATGTGCTCACGAACAGGCCCGCGGTCAGCACGGCGACGAGTCCGAGCAGCACGATCGCCGGAAGGTGGGCGTGCACCTCGGTGTAGGTGGCGCCTCGCACGATCGCGCCGGCACGGTTCTCGCCCGTGAGCTGGTAGCGCTGCACCCAGTAGTCACCGGCCTTGACCAGGGCCAGTGCGGCGAGCAGGACGGCGACGTGCGCCTTGGCTGCGTTGCGCACCTTCGGCCGCGGCGGCTGCACCACGATCCCGCCGTTGAGGACGTGCGTGGCGATCGTCAGCAGCGTGATGAAGATGAGCGCGGCGAACAGCCAGTCGAGCAGGAACGTGATGAACGGCAGCTTGAACAAGTAGAAGCCGATGTCGTGGTGGAACTGCGGGTCACTGATCCCGAACGATTTGGAGTTCCGGAACATCATCCACTCCTGCCAGCGACCGCTCGCGGGCGCGGCGAAGAGCATCCCGACCACCACGGCGACCGCGATGCGGAACAGACGCAGCCGCTTGCCGAAGAACTCGTGGAAACGCTCGACCGCCGGATGGGTGTTCGCCGAGAAGGTGACCGGCGACAGTCGATCGGCGACGAGCAGGTTGATGATCGCGATCGCCGAGAACGCGCCGGCGAACAGGACGAACAGCAGCACCTTCGTGCGCAACACGCCCCAGAACACGTCCCCGCGGCCGAGCGACGTGTGCCAGAGGTAGTCGACGTAGAACCCGGCGAAGAACCGGAGGGAGAGGACGAGGCCGACCAGCACGACGACGCCCGCGATCAGCAGGATCCGTCCCCGGTCGCTCATCCGCCGCTTGCGCGGAGTGGGTACGTTGCCCCTCGGTGGATTATCCGGCGGGTTCCGCACGGCGCGCAGGCTACCCGGCGACCGTCGCCAGCATGCAGCGGCAACCATCGTGCGCGGGCGCGCACGGTTGTCCCGTTGCAAAGGCCTCGCCGGCTCCGATCACGCCGGAGAGGGCGTTGTCGTCGCAATCCGCGCACACCGGGAAGCGCGGGTCATGGACCCAGCGGACCGGCGTCCCCGGGTCGAGCGCGGCCAGCGCGCCGCGTCCGAAAGCAATGCGCACGACCTCGTCGAGGTGCTCGTCGATCTGCTGGATCTTCCACTCGCGGTAGATGCCGCGGGCAAGGCCCGACAGCTCGACGTTGTCACCACCGGCATCGGTGACGGCGCGCCCCAGACGGTCGCGCAGCGGGGCGATGATGTTCCCTCTGAGCGCTTCGATCGCCGGCTCCGTCGCGGTGGTGCCGAGCCGGCGCGCGAGATCGGAACGTGTGGCACTGCTCACCGATGCGGCGCCTGCGGCAGCGGCCTCGGCGAGCTCGGTCGCGATCGCGGTGGCGTAGCGCAGGCCGTGCTCGGTCTGCCCGGGCAGCATCGGCTCGATCGCAGCGACCACAGGCAGCCGGCGCAGCGAATGGAGCACGTCGTTCTGCTCGTCCGCGAGCACCCGCTTCAACTTCCGCGCACAGGCGATGATGACCGGCGTGAGGGCGGCGTCCCGCCGGCCGAACGGCGAGTCGTCGACCTCGCCGGATGTCTCGGGGGCGGCCGGCGAGGCATCGAACACTGACAACCCCTCTGGACGCGGCGTTGCGGCGGCCGCGTCGAGCGGCCGGTCCGACGCGGCGGAACGCGACACAGCGCCGAGCTTGGCGCGTTGGGCGATCGACTCGGCACGGGCGGCGCGCAGCCGGGCGAACAGGTCGTCGACCCCGGTCGGGTCGGCGTCGATGTGCTCGTCACCAGCCGCATGCTGGTCACCCGCGCGATCGCCGGCCGCACTGTCGTCCGGCTCGTCGCTCGCCGGACGCTGGTCGTCGCGCTCGTCGGCCGTCGTCGCGTCAGGCTGGTCGGCAGCGAGGTCGTCACGCGGGTCGCCGGCCTGGGCGGGCGTCGACGCGTCGGGCGGGTCGCCGGCCTGGGCGGCCGTCGGCGCGTCGAGCGGGACGGCGGCGAGGTCGTCGGGCTGGGCGGCGGCGCGGTCGTCAGGCTGATCGGCCGCCCAGTCGTTGCGGTCGTCGGCGGTCGGGTCGTCGCGGTGGTCGGCGGTCGGGTCGAGTGCCACGCCGCCGGGCGCGGACGTGTTCGGCTGGTGCTCGCCATCAGCGGCGATACCCGCAGGGGCAGCGGCGTCCGCGTCCGACTCGGCGACGATCGCATCAGGGTCGACGACACGAGCGGCGATCGTGTCCGAGTCTGCAGCCGCACCGGTGGCACCCGCGTCCGCTCCGAGGGCAGCGTGGGCATCCGAGTCGAGCACGCTCGGTTCGCCTGCTCCATCTGCTCGCCGGCCAGCGCCGACCGTGACGACGAGGACCTCTGCGGCAGCAGCCCCATCGATGTCGTCATCCACCGAGAACGTGTCCTCTGTCGACGTGGGGTCGGACGGAACCTCGAACGTCACGACGTCGACGGGGAGGGTCACACCCGGATCGGAGGCGTCGCTGAGGCGCGAAGCAGCGTCGGACGGCGTGTCGAGGATGACCTCGCCGGCGAACAGCGACACCACCGTCGCCGTGCCGCCCTCGACAGAGCCGGAGTCGGACTCCGACTCCGACTCGCCGTCAGCGTGCTCGGCCTCGGCGTGCTCGGCGTCGGCAACGACCTCGGCACGCGCCGCGGACACGTCGCGCACCAGCGCCGTCGTCGCGTCGGGGTCACTGCGCGGCGTCGGCGGGACCGGGAACGTCGGCCGGTTGAACGGCGGCGACTGGTTGGGCACCATCACGGGCACCGGCCCGGTGGTCGGTGCGAGGTTGACGTACTCGGGCGGCTCGCCGAGCGGGATCAGCTCGGACATCACGTCGACCGCGGCGAGCCGCGCCCGCTCGAACGACTGCACGAGCCGGTCGCGTCCGTGGACGAGCTGCTCGATCTGGGCACGGGCGAGCTCGCGCCGGCGGGCCAGCTCGCTGAGCACGCGCTCGCGGTAGGAGCGGGCCTCGTTGACCATCTCCCGGCCCTGCTGCTTGGCCATCTCGAGCTCGCTCTCGGCGTCGGCGGCGGCGTCCTGGCGACGTCGCGCCGCTTCGACCTGGGCCTCCTCGCGGACGCGTTGGGCCTCGTCGGCGGCCTCGCGCAGGAGGCGCGCCGCGCCCTCCTCCGCGCGGATCTTGATCTGTGACGCCGCCTCGCGCGACGTCGACAGGATGCGCGCCGCCTCCTCCCCGAGCAGGCGGGTGACGACCTCCTCGTCGAGGGCGACGGCAGGGTTGGGCGCGTTGCGTTGCGCGGCGCGGAGCTCACGGTCGAGGAAGCGCTCGCGTTCCTGCAACCGAGCCAGCTCGGCGGCGACCATCCGCAGGAAGTCGCGGACCTCGCTCTGGTCGAAGCCGCGACGGGCCGTCGCGAAGGCCGCAGCCGCGACGGCATCGGGCGACGAGGGGTCGGGACGGGAGAAGGACACGGCCATTGGCCGTCAACAGTAGGTCCCCGTGCCGTGCGTTGTGCGGCAATCAGACCGTTCAACCGCCGGTCGTGCTCGGCGCGACGGTGGTGACCGGGCCGACGGTCGAAGGCACGTCGCTGCCAACCGTCACCGAGGGCGACGTGCCCGTCGGCGCCGGCCCCGTGCCGCCGGCGGTGGTCGTCGATGGACCCGCCGCCGGCGTCGTCGATGCCGTCGTCTGGGCCGGGGGCACGAACGGCTGGCCGCCGATCTTCTGCAGCGCCGCCAACGCCTCGTCGATCGTCTTCACCGGGATGATCTGCACGCCGGGGCCTGTCGCCTTCTGAGCCGCGGCGATGTCGGCGACACCCTGGTTGAACGGCACGATGAAGTACTTCGCACCGGCGTCGCGCACCGCCGTCGCCTTCGACTGCAACCCGCCGATCGCCCCGACGTTGCCGTCGACGTTGATCGTGCCGGTCACGGCCACCTTCTTGCCGCCCGTGAGATCTCCGGCGCTGAGCCGGTCGATCAACGTGAGCGTGAACGAAAGACCGGCCGACGGCCCACCGATCCCCTCTGTGGCGAAGTTGATCTTGATGTCGTCGGGGATCGTGATGACGCGGCTGTCCGCCACCTTGATGCCGATCAGCGGCCTGCCGTCGTCGCCTGCGGCGATCAGCTCGACGCTGCCGCTCATCGCCTTGCCGTTGCGGGTGAACCCGACCGTCACCGTGTCACCAGGCTTGTGCGCGGCGAGCGCCGGCGAGAGGTCTGTCAGCAACTTGACGGCGGTGCCGTCGATCGATGTGATCTGATCGTTCGGTTGCAGCACCTGCGCTGCCGAGGAGCGTTTCGTGCACTTGCCGCTGTCGTCTTGGGAGAGGCACGTCAACTGCTCGACGATCGCAGGACCCCAGTCGATCGACACGGGGTAGCCGAGCTTCTGCAACGCCGCGAAGTAGGCGTCGTTCTTCGCGTTGCGCATGTCCCGGAACGCGATCTGCTCGTCCTGAGCCGGGGTGACGCTGCCGTAGATGTCCTCGTAGCTGTCCAGCGCGCTCGTGCCGGCGTTGTCCTTGCTGAGCCACCACTCGAACAGCTGGATCTGCGGCTCGCGCACGGTGACGAACAGGATGTGGTTGCTGTCGTCGTACTCCTTCAGACCGGACACGCTCAGCCGCGAGCCGGCGGGGGACGCGTCGGCGGGGACGACCGCGTAGCGCACGGCCTCCTCGGGACCCCGGCGGGTGCACACGGCGTTCGAGTCGCGGGCGACGCAGTCGCGCTTGGTGATCAACAGGGTGGCCGGCACGAAGCTGGTGACGACGACGATGATCACCGGCAACAGGCCGACGACGGCGAGCGGCACCGCCCACCAACGGTGCCCGCGCGACGGCGGCCGGACCCGCGCGGGCGGGGCCGGTACCATCTGTTGTTGCGTGGGCATCACCGACGTCACCACCGCCGCTCTCTGGATCGCCGGGCTGGCCATCGTCTCGATGGTCGCTGCCGGGTGGCGCAAGCCTGCCAGAGCGACTGCCGATCCGGCACGCGCCCGGCGACCGCGACGCGCCCCTGTCGGCATCCCGATGGAGGAGCTGCACGCGCCGCTCTACCGGGCGGCGACGATCTGGCGCAGGATCTGGTCGCTGTGCGCTGGCAGCGTGATCGCGATCGTCACGGGTGCGGTGCTGGCGACGTTCCTCGCCTTCGGGTTCGCCTACACGGTGGTCACGCTGTCCAACATGCTCAAGCGGTGAGCGCCGGCGCGCGCTGGCGCGAGGTCGTGATCGCCGGGCACAGCGGCGATCACGCGACCGCCATCGCCGCCCTCGTCGATCCCGATCCCGTCGTGCGCGAGCTCGCCCTCGGCGCGCTCGATCGCCTCGACGCGCTCGCCGACATCGTCGTCACCGCGGCGCTCGTCGACCCCGACCATCGCGTCCGACGTCGAGCCGCGAGCATCGCCGGCCGGCGCCCGGCAGTGTCGCTGCTCGCCGCGCTGAGCGACGTCGAGGACGTCGTCGTCGAGACCGCGGCATGGGCATGCGGGGAGCAGGGCCTCGTCGACGAGCGGGTCTTCGCCCGGCTCGTCGAGCTCGCCGGGTCCGCCACGGAACCGCTCGTGCGCGAGGCAGCCGTGGCCGCACTCGGGGCGTTGGGCGACGAGCGTGGCCTGCCGGCGATCCTCGCCGCGTGCGCGGACAAGCCGGCCGTGCGCAGGCGGGCGGTCCTCGCGCTCGCACCGTTCGACTCGGCCGAGGTCGACGCCGCACTGCGGACGGCGCTGACCGACCGCGACTGGCAGGTCCGCCAATCGGCGGAGGACGTCCTGCGCGCCGCCGGCGGCGCCGGGCCGCCGACGTGAATCGAGGGCGGCGCCGGTCCGCCGACGTGAATCGAGGGCGGCGGCGGTCAGCGGCTCACAGGTCGTAGCGGTAGACGTTGGTGGCGCGCTCGACGAAGCCGATGCGCTGGTACAGCCGGTTCGCGGCCTCGCGCGACGCCCGGCTGGTGAGGCTCACCGACTTGGCACCGCGACGCACCGCCTCGGCCAGTGCTGCCCGGTTGAGCGCCTCGCCCACGCCGTGACCGCGGGCCGACTCGTCGACGACCACGTCCTCGATCCAGGCCTTCAGACCCGTGGGCAGCCGGAACGTCGCCAAGGTCAGCGATCCGACGATGCGCCCGTCGACCCGAGCGACGAACAGCGCTGTTCCGGGCGCAGCGAGCACTTCGCCGAGCTGCGCTTCGTCCGGTGGTGGCGCGGACGACAGCTGCGGGAGCAGGGCGGCGAGCGCAGCCACCAGCTCTGCGCTCGGCACTGTGGCGATCTCGATCGATGCGGTCACATCCAGCGACGATACGGCGGGGATCTGCCTGCCGACGGCGCGCGTCGCTGGACGCCGCCGTACTCTCGCCGACCATGACCGGGACCACCTCGACCGAACTGCTCTGCGCAACCGCGCGAAAGCTCGGTTCGGTCCTCGAACCCGTCGCCGGACAGGTCTACTTCTCGCCGGAGTGCCACGCCAACTACGTCGCCCTCGGCTTCGATGCGAGCGCCGCGCACGCCAACGGCGTGGCGCTGCCTGACGGTCCTGCCTACTTCACCAGCCGCGGCTCCGTGATGGGGCAGGTGCCGGGTGAGGTCGTCGCGGCCGCGTTCGCGGTGTTCAGCCCACGGGCCGTCGTGCCCGCCGTGAGCAAGGGCTGGTCGTTGACCGACGCGGCGACGATCTGTCAGGCCCGCGACGACGGGGCGATCGGACAGCTGCGACGCATCCTCGGCGACGAGCCGGCGGGGATCGACCGCGTGCACGAACTGCTCTCCCGCGCCGTGGCGCCGCTGCGACCCGAGGGTCGGCCGCTGTACTCCGGTCTGCGCTCGTTGCGGGCGCCCGAATCGAAGCTCGGGCAGGTGTGGCGGATGGCAGACATGCTTCGCGAGTACCGCGGCGACTCGCACACGGCAGCGTGGATCTCCGCCGGGTTCGACGCCACCGAGATCGGCATGATCAGCGAGCAGTACTGGGGTCTGCCGGCGCGCAGCTACAGCCGCACGCGGGCGTGGACCGACGCCGAGTTCGACGCCACACAGGACCGGCTGCAGTCACGTGGACTGTTCGACGAAGGTGGTGTCCTCAACCCGGCAGGTCTCGCGGCGCGTGAGGCCGTCGAGGTGGACACCGATCGCCAGATGGCCGGCGCGCTCGCCGCGCTCGGCGACGACGCCGGTGAGCTGTTCAGCTTGCTCGAACCATGGGGCGCCGCCGTGCGGGCCGGGTTCGGCTACCTGCCGTCCGGTCCACACGACCTCGCGAAGGCATCGTCGTCGATCTGAGCCCGCGACCGCCGCGCCACCGAAGGTCTAGCGTGCCGGGATGATCCTGACCACGCTCGAGGGCGTCACGGCAGACGAGCTCGCGATGCGCACCGACTGGCACCCGAAGCCTGAAGGCCTGTGCCGCGGCGAGCTGTGCGTACCGGCCCCGGGCGCGTTGCGCGATGACGGCACGATCGACGTCGGCACGGTCGCGATGCGCCTCGGGATGCCGCTCGTGCACGACGCAGAGCACGGGGTGTGGGCGCTCGGTCCAGCGACGTTCACCGGCACCGCGCTGTCGACGGCCGTTGCCGCGGACCCTGAGCTGCAGATGCGCCACGGCGACCCGTTCCGGCTGTCCCAGCTGCGCGGCCGCAAGGTGCTGCTGGTCGCCTGGGCCAGTTATTGAGGCTGCCGCACCAGCCTGCCCGGGTGGCAGGCGCTGCACACCGAGCTGCAAGCCGAAGGGCTGACCGTCGTCACCGTCGCCCTCGACGTGGAGCCACGGCACACGTACAAGTGGATCGACGCTGCCGCGCCCACCCACCCGAGCTTGATCGACACGACGCACGTCACCGACGAGCTGTTCGGGTTCGTCAACATCCCGATGGCGGTGTGGATCGACGAGGACGGGATCATCGTCCGTCCCGCCGAGAGCGCCTCGATCGAGCGCAGCCCGCTACGTGACATGGACATCCCCGACGGGCTGCCGGAGCGGATGACGCAGATGTTCACCGAGGTGAAGGCGATCCCCGACCACGCCGAGGACTACCGCGCCGCGATCGTCGACTGGGTGCGCAACGGAGCGGCGTCGCGCTTCGCGCTGTCCCCCGACGAGGTGGTCGCCCGCTCGTTGCCGCGCGGCGACGACGAGGCCCGCGCCGCGGCATGCTTCGAGCTGGGCGAGCACCTGCGCCGCACGGTCGGCGCTGAGGCGGCCGTGCCGTGGTGGCGCGAGGCCCACCGCCTGTACCCGTCGAACTGGACCTACAAGCGTCAGGCGTGGACATTGGTCACCACGCCGGCCGACGCGGAGGACAACGACCTGATCCAAGGACCCAACGACGTCTACTCGGGCAACTGGCTGGACGACGTGCTGGCGGGTGGCGGGGGCGAGCACTACACGGTGGAGCCACAGTTGGAGCGATAGCGTCGCGGCGATGGACCACGTTCGCTGGCTGGCCAGGCCTGCACTGCGCCGCCCCGTAGTCGTCGCTGCGTTCACCGGATGGAACGACGCGGGCGACGCTTCCTCGAACAGCGTCCGCCACCTCATCGAGTCGTGGGAGGCCGCGCCGCTGGCCGAGATCGATCCGGAGGAGTTCACCGACT
Source organism: Acidimicrobiales bacterium (assembly GCA_038213195.1). Lineage (GTDB taxonomy): Bacteria > Actinomycetota > Acidimicrobiia > Acidimicrobiales > Ilumatobacteraceae > JAODBQ01. The sequence continues at coordinate 14,558 of JBBQTN010000030.1, forward strand.
TCGCCACGGTGCGCCCGCACGTGCGCCTCGACACGCACAAGCAACGGTCGATCGTGTGGCCGACCGTCGGGCTGTGGAGCGCCTCGACCCCTGGTGGCGACGTCATCCTCGTGCTCGGTCCCGAGCCCGCGCTCCGGTGGCAGCTGTTCGTCGAAGAGATCATGGGCGTTGCGCGCGAACTGGAGGCGTCGATGTTGCTCACGCTGGGCGCGCTGCTCGCCGACGTCCCGCACACCCGCAGCGTGCGCCTGATCGGCACCGCCACCGAGGAGCGGATGATCGAGCGGTACGGGCTGCAGCGCAGCAACTACGAGGGCCCGACCGGGATCGTCGGTGTGCTCCACGACGGATGCGTGAAGTACGACCTCGCCTCTGCGTCGCTGTGGGCGGCGGTCCCTGCGTACGCCTCGCAGGTGCCGTCGCCGAAGGCGTCGCTGTCGCTGGTCGAGCGGACATGCGAGATCCTCGGTTGCCCAGCACCCACCGCGCGGCTGATCGACGCGGCCCGCGAGTACGACGCCCGGGTCTCGTCGTTGGTCGACGACGACAGCGAGTTGACCGGCTACGTCGCGCGGCTCGAGTCGCTGGCGGACGCCGGCGAGCTGAACGAGGAGCTCGACGAGGACGACGAGGTCGGCGACGATGATGACGACGACGACGACACGGTGGGTGGCGAGCTCGGCGAGGACATCCCGCTGGCCGCCCCCGTCGACAGCGACGAGCTGATGGCCGAGGTCGAGCGGTTCCTGCGCGACCAGGGCAACCCCGGCTGACCCCGCGGCTGGCTGACGCTGGCACCGGATCTGCCCATTTCTGAGCAGGTCACGTACGAGCGTCGGGAGCTGCCTCGTCGGGCGGGGCCGGTCGGCGCGGACGCCGCCGGCGCAGAGGGAGGCGCTGACCGTCCGGTGCCGGCGCAGGTCGAGCCGTCAGTCGTCGGCCTTGCCGCCGACGCGCCACATCGGTTCGCGAGGCGGGTCGAAGGTCGTCGACGCCGCGCCGCCGTCGATCGCGGCGAAGGCGGCGTCGGCCCAGAACCCCTGGCCGGCGAGCGGGGTGGGCATGTCGTCACGCCCGAACCAGCCGACGCCGCTGGTCTCCAACGGGTGCCCCTGCAGCTCGCCGCCGATCGCTTGGCAGTGGAACAGGATCATGTACATCGCGAACCGGGTGAACCCGCGTCGCTGACCGTCGGTGACGGAGACGAGCCCGACGGGCTCGCAGAGGATCCCGGTCTCCTCCGCGACCTCCTTCACGGCCACCTCAGAAGGCGAGTAGCCGACGTCGGCCCAGCCCGTGGGGTACAGCCAGACCCCGCTGTCGGCGCGGCGCACGAGCAGGATCTCATTGCTGTCGTTGCCGACGACCGCCCCGATCGCGACCTTCGGGGTGACGTACCCGGGGACGCCCTCGCCGATCGAGTCCATCCACTCCTGCACGAAGTGGTCCTGCTCGCGGCGCACCTCGAGCGCCTCGTCGGCGGCGACCTTGATGTCGGCGGCGACGTGCAGCACCTCCTCGAAGCGTTCCCGCTCGTAGAGGCTCTGGGTGAACCCGAGCCCGGTGCGGGCGATCGCCGCGAGCGCCTCGCTCCACCGGACGAGGTCGCGGGTGAAGTCGTTCGGTGCCGCGTCGCTCACGGACCCGACCCTACGGGATGCCGTTCAGACGGTCCGAACCAGGTCTTCGACGGGGGTGACGATCCCGGTGTAGAACGGCCCGAACTCGGCGTACACCGACGAGGCGACGTCGAAGCGCATCGTGTAGACGACGTCCTTGAGGTCGTCCGTGTGCACGCCGAACAGCGTCACCCCCCACTCGTAGTCGTCGAGGCCGGCCGAGGCGGTGATGTACTGCGTCACCCGGCCGGCGAACGTCCGGCCGCTCGTGCCGTGCTCGTGCATCAGCGAGCTGCGTTCCTCGTACGGCAGGGTGAACCAGTTGGCATGGCCCTCGCGGCGCTTGCTCATCGGGTAGAAGCACCACGCGTCCATCACGGTGCCGGCGCGGGGGCCGTCGTCGAAGCGCGGCGGGATCACCGGGTAGAGGCGTGGCCGCTTCATCTCCTCGGGCATTCCCTTTGCGTATTCGCTGACCTCGGTGATGCTGACGTAGCTGTCGACCACCTCGAGGCCGGCGTGCTGCACCCCGGTCTGCAGGACGCGCAGCTCGCGGGTGTCGGCGTGGGTGGCCATCACCGCGACGTCGCACTTGTGGCCGAGCATCGCCACCGTCACCACCTGGCATCCTGCTGACTCGGCGGCCTTCACCGCGGCGATCACCGCCTCACCGTCGAACATCGGCGTCGGCTTGCAGAACAGGTGGAGCACCCCGAGCCCTGTGGAAGGGCCGACAGGGACGGCAGCGGCATCGCTCATGTCACCCAGGCTAATGACGACGGTCGCCCGCGCGATCCGCACCGCAGGGTGAGCGACGCACTGCCGACCTACGACGGTGGGCGCTCCGGGGCGTAGATGTTGACGCGGCGTCCGCGGACGAAGCCGGCGAGGACGAGCCCGGCGCGGCGCGCGGTGTGCACCGCGAGCGAGGTCGGTGCGCTGACGGCGACGAGCGTGCCGAAGCCGGCGGCCCACGCCTTCTGGACCAGCTCGAAGCTCGCCCGCCCGCTGACGTACAAGCCCATCCCGGTGGCCGGCAGCCGGCCGGCGAGCAGCATCTGACCGATCACCTTGTCGACGGCGTTGTGCCGGCCGACGTCCTCGCGCACGACGATGACCTCGCCGGAAGCCTCGAACGCGGCGGCGGCGTGCACGGCGCCGGTCGCTTCGAACAGGCCCTGTCCGGCGAGGACCGCACCGGGCACCACGGCGAGCACCCCGACCGGGATCGGAGGCGTCGACGCCAGCCGCGGCAGTCGGTCCGACAGGGTGTCGATCGACTCGCTGCCGCACAGCCCGCAGCTCGATGACGTGGTGCCGAGCCGCGGTGTCGGTACCGGGGCGCGCCCCGCCGTGTCGACGGTGACGACGTTGAACGCCGACTCGGTGGCCGGCCCAGAGGCGCAGTAGCGCACGCCGACGACGGGTGCGCCGGCGAGCAGTCCTTCCGTCAGGCAGAACCCGGCAGCCAGCTCGTAGTCGTTGCCGGGCGTGCGCATCGTCGTGCTGACGAGGACGCCGTCGAGCTGCACCGTCATCGGCTCCTCGACGATCAGCTCGTCGGGGTGCCGCCGGCGGGCCTCGCCTTCGAAGGTCGTGACGAGCATCGTCTCGCTGCGCCGCCTCGCTGCGCCGGGTGCCATGGCGTGACCGTATCGGGCGGCGTCGGCCCGGACGCCCCGATCCGCCGACCGGCAGCGCCACGCGGCATAACGTCCGGAGATGAACAACCAAGACAACGGCCGGATCTTCGCCGCGGAGATCGTCGGGACGGCGGTGCTGATCCTCGGCGGCCCTGGCACGGCGATCCTGGCCAGCGCGGCCGTCGGCAACACTGTCGGCATCGCCCTCGGCTTCGGGCTGTCGCTGCTGATCATGGCCTATGTGATCGGCCCGATCTCCGGCTGCCACATCAACCCCGCCGTCACGCTCGGGCTGTACCTGGCCAAGAAGGTCAATGGCGCACACGCCGTGTTCGCCGTCGCCGGGCAGGTGATCGGCGCCGTCCTCGGCGCGGCGATCGTCTACGGCATCGCCAGCGGTCAGAAGGGCTACCACCGCGGCCAGTTCGCCGCCAACCTGTGGACGTACGGCGACAAGTACTTCGGGCTCGGTGCGGCGATCGTCGTCGAGATCGTGTTCACCGCGCTGCTGGTGATGGTGGTGCTGTTCACGACCACCCGCAACTTCACGCCGGGGATGGGCGGGCTCGTCGCCGGGCTCACCCTGACGCTGATCCACCTGGTGACGATCCCCGTCGACAACACGTCCGTCAACCCGGCGCGGAGCCTCGCCACGGCGCTGTTCGCCGACAGCAGCACCGACGCGCTGCAGCAGCTGTGGGCGTTCATCCTCTTCCCGCTGGTGGGAGCGGTCGTCGGTGTCCTGCTGTTCCTGGTCCTCGACGAGACCCGGTTGGAGGACACGTTGCTGGTCGACGTGCCAGGGCTGGTCGAAGCCCGCGACCGGATCGAGATCGGCGGCGGCGAGATCGTCGAGAGCGTCGAGGACGCCCTCGACGCGGACGACGACGAGGCCCCGAGCACCGAGTTCCCGACGGGCAACGCCCCGGACTGACGCCGGCCGCGCCATCCTGGCCATCCTTGCCGGCCTGGCGGGCCGGACTCGCCGGGTGCGGGTCAGGCGTGGAGGGCCGCGAGGAGGTCGTCACGGGTGCGCGGGCCGAGCGACGGCTCCGGCGAACGTTTGTCTCGGTCCTGCCAGACCGCGAGGACGCGGGCCTGCACGTCGGGGTCGGCCATCATCGCGTCGGGTGCGGTGAGCAGGTTGAAGGACCGCAGGAACGAGCGCAGCACCACTGCGTCGAGGCGCAGCGCGGGCGCGAGGCCGTCGCGGATCACGCCGCGCATGAACGCCGACGGATCGTCGGCGTCCCCGTCGGGATCCTCACCGGCGAGGAGCTTCGCTGCGACGCGCCGAGCCTCACGGTCCTGATGCACCGTGGCCCGGTACCACGGCACGATCTCGTCGCGCAGCGACCGGTCGTAGGCGAGCGCGATGGCGCGCGGATCGTCGGGGTGGGCGTCGGCGGCGTCCGCGGCGAGGCTCGCCCCCCAGAACGCGGTGCTGCACCCGCGCCCGTACAGCGGGTTCGTGCACAGCACGGCGTCGCCGATCGCGATCGCCCCGGTGACCACCGGCTCACCGTCGACGACGAGGTCGCGCCAGCGGTTGAGGAGGCCCGCCATCACATGGACCTCCGGCGTGATCGGCTCGGCCCGGCCGTCGAGCCACGGCGCAGCGACCTTCAGCAGGCGCGCGCACGCATCGAAGACGCTCGGCTCGGCCAGCGTACGGCGCAGCTCGGCGTCGTCGGTCGGCGTGGCCAGGGTGACCGAGAAGGTACGGTTGTCGCCGACGAACACGCCGTACTTGAGGTAGCCGAGGTCACCGCCGATCGCGCCGGCGCGAGGCGGGTACTCGCAGCCGTCGCGGAGCCGGAAGAAGCGGCTGAAGTAGACGATGCCGGTGTCCTCGACCTCCTCGGTGATCGGTGTCGCACCGATCGTGGCGAGCCAGTCCGGCAGCGCCGTCCGCCGCCCGGCGGCCACGATCACGAGGTCGGCAGCGATGGTCGACCCGTCGGCCAAGCGCACGCCGGTCACATGCGGGCGCCCCGGAACGGCGTCGGCGAGCGGCGCGGCGGTCACATGCGGGCGCCCCGGAACGGCGTCGGCGAGCGGCGCGCCGGTCAGCAGGCCGTCGACGGGCAGGCCGGAGCGGAACGTGACGCGACCCTCGGCGAGCGCCGCCCGGCGCACGACCCACTCGAACGTCGTGCGGCGGCAGGCGAGCATCACCAGGTCACCGTCACCCGCCTCGCGTTCGTAGTTCGTGATCGTCGGGGCGAGGTCGTCGCCGAAACGCAGTTCCGTCGCTCCGGCGGCGAGCAGGTCCGCGTAGACGTCGGGGTGGTCGCGACGCAGGATGGTCGTCAGCCTGGCGAGGAAGGCGTGGCTGTGACGGACCTGCGGCGCGCCGCGGCGATCCCAGGCGAACGCCTCGTCGGCAGTACCGGGCATCGGCGTGTCGTCGCGCTCGACCACGGTCACGGCATGCCCGCGGCGAGCGAAGGTCAGCGCCGAACCGAGACCCGCAACCCCTCCACCGACGACCACGACCTGCATCCCGGGACCGTACCGTTGGGCAGCGCCGAACGGCCCCGACGACGGCGTCCCGGCCGTGCCGATGTTGCTCGTTAGCACTCGACCGTCTAGAGTGCTAGCACTCTCGCACGTTGAGTGCGAACCGTGCGGCGAGCACTTCGTGCCGTCCGCTCATCCAACATCACCTCATCGTGGAGGAAGCAATGGCAAAGCAGATCGCATTCGAGGAGACGGCGCGCCGCTCGCTCGAGGCGGGCATGAACAAGCTCGCCGACGCCGTACGCGTCACGCTCGGGCCCAAGGGCCGCAACGTGGTGCTCGACAAGAAGTGGGGTGCACCGACGATCACCAACGACGGCGTGTCCATCGCCAAGGAGATCGAGCTCGAGGATCCCTACGAGCGGATCGGCGCCGAGCTGGTCAAGGAAGTCGCCAAGAAGACCGACGACGTCGCCGGTGACGGCACCACCACCGCCACCGTCCTCGCCTGGAGCATGGTCCACGAGGGCCTGCGCAACGTCGCCGCCGGCGCCAACCCGATGACCCTCAAGAAGGGCATCGAGGCCGCCGTCGAGGCTGCCGTGGCGAGCATCAAGGCGCTCGCCAAGGAAGTCGACTCGAAGGATCAGATCGCCCAGGTCGCGAGCATCTCCGCCGCCGACAACGAGATCGGTCAGATGATCTCGGAGGCGATCGACAAGGTCGGCAAGGACGGCGTGATCACCGTCGAGGAGAGCCAGACCTTCGGGATGGAGATGGACCTCGTCGAGGGCATGCGCTTCGACAAGGGCTACATCTCGCCGTACTTCGTCACCGACACCGAGCGGATGGAGGCCTCGCTGGACGATGCCTACGTGCTGCTCGTCTCATCGAAGATCTCCTCGGTGCGGGACATGCTGCCGGTGCTCGAGAAGGTCATGCAGAGCGGCAAGCCGCTCGTCATCGTCGCCGAGGACATCGAGGGCGAGGCTCTCGCCACGCTCGTCGTCAACAAGATCCGGGGCACGTTCAAGTCGGCCGCTGTCAAGGCCCCCGGCTTCGGCGAGCGTCGCAAGGCGATGCTGCAGGACATCGCGATCCTCACCGGTGGCCAGGTCATCAGCGAGGAGGTCGGGCTGAAGCTCGAGAACACCACGCTCGACCTGCTCGGCCGGGCGAAGCGGATCATCATCACCAAGGACGAGACGACCATCGTCGAAGGTGACGGCAGCGAGGACGACATCAAGGGTCGGATCAACCAGATCAAGACCGAGATCGAGAACACCGACAGCGATTACGACCGCGAGAAGCTCCAGGAGCGCCTCGCCAAGCTCAGCGGCGGCGTGGCCGTGCTGAAGGTCGGCGCCGCCACCGAGGTGGAGCTGAAGGAGAAGAAGCACCGCATCGAAGACGCGGTGTCGACCACCAAGGCAGCGATCGAGGAGGGCGTGGTCCCCGGCGGAGGGGTCGCCCTGCTGCGCGCGCAGGCCGACGTGCTGAAGGTGGCGGACGGCCTCAGCGGTGACGAGGCGACCGGCGCGCGGATGGTGGCCAAGTCGCTCGAGTCCCCGTTGAAGCAGATCGCCGAGAACGCCGGCCTCGAGGGCGGCGTCGTCGTCGAGAAGGTCCGCAACCTCACCGGCAGCAACGGCCTCAACGCCGCCACCGGCGAGTACGTCGACCTGGTCAAGATCGGCGTCATCGACGCGGCGAAGGTCACCCGCTCGGCGCTACAGAACGCAGCGTCGATCGCGGCCCTGTTCCTCACCACCGAGGCCGTGGTCGCCGACAAGCCGGAGAAGGACAGCGGCGGCGGGATGCCCGGCGGAGGGATGGAGGACTTCTAGTCCCCCGGCCCACCGCGCATCGCGAGTCGTGAAGCACAGAAGGGCCCGGAGCGAGCGCTCCGGGCCCTTCGTCGCGCTCGTGGTCGAAAGCCGGTCGCGTCGGGCCGGGGTCAGCCGCCGGCCACGGCCGGGATGATGCTCACGGTCTCGCCGTCTGGCACCTTCGTCTCGATGCCGTCGAGGTAGCGCACGTCGTCGTCGGCGACGAACACGTTGACGAACTTGCGCAGATCGCCGGAGTCGTCGAACAACCGCTCCTTGAACCCGGGGTGGGTCTCCTCGAGGCGGGCGAGCACCTCGCTGAGGGTGACACCTTCGACCTGCACCGTGGCGGCGCCGCCGGCGAGGGGGCGCATGGTGGTGGGGATTCGAACGGTGACGGGCATGACGCAAAACACTACCGGACCGGTCGGGATTGGTTGGCTCCGATCACGCTCGGCCGCGATCTGTGTCCTCCACAGACGGCACGTGGGCTCTGCGGGACCACAGCGCGACCGGAACGACGGGAACGACCGGACGACGGCAACGATCGGGCTTGACGGGCGGGGTCAGGCGACGAGGGGTGGGCGACGGTCGGACCACGGTTGGGCTGCTTCGAGCTGTGCCGCGAGGCGCACGAGGAGGTCCTCGCGTCCGTAGGCGGCGACGAGTTGCACCCCGACGGGCAGCCCGTCGGCGGTCCAGTGCAGCGGCAGGCTCACGGCCGGCTGTCCCGTGACGTTGAACTGCACGGTGAACTGCAGGAGCGCACGCACCCGCGCGACCCCTGCCTTGCCGGTCAGCTCACCGATCTTCGGTGGCGGACCGGCGATGACCGGGGTGACGAGGATGTCGAAGCCGCTGGCACCGTCGGCGGGATGCCACCACGACGACATCTGCCGGCACCACTGGTACTGGCCGTCGAGGATCTCCAGGTAGTCGACGGCGGACAGACCCACGCCGCGGCGCCCGTAGTACAGGTTGTCCGGTTCGAGGTCGTCCTCCGTGACGGCCCGACCGAGGATCCGTTCCAGGCTGCGCGTGTCGGCGAGCGTGTAGGCCGAGATCACGCCGACGAACCGCCCCGACATCGTCGGGTCGTGGAGCGCGGGCGGCGACGATTCCTCGACGTGGTGGCCGAGCCCGGCCAGCAGCTTCATCGTCGCGTCGACGGCCGCGACGCACTCGGCGTGCACCGGCCCCGCGGCGCTCGTGGTGAAACCGATCCGGAGGGTGCCGGGGTCGGCGCCCACCTCCTCGACGAGCGGACGCGGCAGTGCTGGCGCGACGTACGGGTCTCCCGGCTCGTAGCCGGCGAGCACGTCGAGCACCGCAGCGGCATCGCGCACCGTCCGCGTCACCGCCCCATTCGTCGCATAACCGGCCCAGCCCTCCCCGCTGTCGGGCGCATTGGTCACACGGCCACGCGAGGGCTTGAGGCCGACCAGCGCGCACTCCGACGCCGGGATCCGGATCGATCCGCCGCCGTCGCTGGCGTGCCCGACCGGCACGATCTCGGCGGCCACCGCTGCCGCAGAACCGCCCGACGATCCGCCCGTCGAATGGTCCGTGCTCCATGGGTTGCGCGACGGACCGTGGGCGATCGGCTCTGTCGTGACGGTGCTCCCCCACTCCGGCGTGTTCGTGCGACCGATGGCGATGAACCCCGCGTCGCGCAACCGGCGGAACACCGCGGCGTCATGCGGGGCGCGGTAGTCCAGGCGTTGCAACGCACGTGTGCCGCCGTGGTAGGGCTCACCGCGCTGCATCCCGCCGAGGTCCTTCATCACCATCGGCACACCTGCGAACGGCCCCGTGCCGGCGCCGGCGTGGGCTTCCTCGAGGGCCCGTTCGTAGCGCGGGTGGATGATCGCGTTGATCTGCGGGTTGACCCGCTCGGCGGCGGCGATCGCCGCCTCGACCAGCTCCGCCGCGCTCGCCTCACCCCGGCTGACGAGGCCGGCTTGGGCGGTCGCGTCGAGCGCGGTGCACCCCCGGTTCCCCACGCCGCGCACTGTAGCTGTCGGGTTCCGCCGGACACCCGCCGCGCGCACCGCGAGGACGACGCTCCCGCCCGGTCATCGACGGCCCGGCCGGTCAGCGCTCCTAGGCTCCTGGCGTGCGCGTCGTGGCTGCCGTCGACAAGTTCCGCAGCACCGCCACCGCAGCGCAGGTCGCCAGGGCGATCGGCAACGCGTGCTGGGACCTCGGGCTCGACTGCGTCGAGATGCCGGTCGCCGACGGCGGCGAGGGCACGCTCGAAGCGCTCGGCGGGGCGAACAGATCCTCCGCCGTCACCGGTCCGCTCGGGGACGTGGTCGAGGCCCAGTGGCGACTGTCCCGCGGCACCGCTGTGATCGAGATGGCTGCCGCGTCGGGGCTCGCCCTCGTCGGCGGTGCAGCCGGCAACGATGCGATGGCCGCGTCGACGACGGGCACGGGGGAGCTGATCGACATGGCCCTCGACGCCGGCGCGAAGCGGATCATCGTCTGCCTCGGCGGATCGGCGACCACCGACGGCGGGCTCGGGGCGGTGCGGGCGATCCACGCCCCGCACCGGCTGCACGGCGTGCAGTTGCTCGTCGCCTGCGACGTGCGCACCCGGTTCCTCGACGCGGCGGGCACGTTCGGGCCGCAGAAGGGGGCGTCGCCGGCCCAGGTGCGGCTGCTCGCCGGCCGGCTCGAGCGCGTCGCCCAGATCTACGCGCACGAGCACGGCATCGACGTCCGCACGGTCGACGGCACAGGGGCCGCCGGCGGCCTGGCCGGGGGGCTGCTCGCACTCGGCGGCAAGCTGCTGCCGGGCTTCGAGCTCGTCGCCGACGAGCTCGACCTGTACGACGCGATCGGCGCGGCCGACCTGGTCGTCACCGGCGAGGGCTTCCTCGACGAGCAGAGCTTCGAAGGCAAGGTGGTCGGGGGTGTGCAGCGGCTCGCCGGCGACGCGGGCAAGCCCGTCGGCGCGATCGTCGGCGACTGCGCGGCCGAGGTGGCCGGCCGCATCGACCACGTCGCATTGGCCGCCGAGTACGGCCTCGACCGGGCGATGACCGAGCCGCTGTGGTGCGTGGAGCATGCCGGCGCCACGTTGATCGAACGGCTGCGCCGACTCGTCGTGCCCGCCGACTGCTGACGACCGTCGACCGCTGACGACCGGCCGGTTCCTGAACTGATCTCCGCCTCAGCTGCGCGCCAGGTCCGGACCAGCGCCGCCCACGGCACCGCACGTCGCGGCACAGGTCCGAGGACGACATCGCTGAACCGGCGTGCCGGCTCATCGACTGCGCCGGCCGTGATGGACCGGTCCGCCTCAGTGCACGGTGGTTGTCGTCGCGCCGGCCCTCGTCGTCGTCGCCGCCGCCGCAGCAACGGTCGAGCTCGCGCCGCTCATCGCCGCCAGCGTCTTGCCGGCTCGGTCGTTGCCGAGCATCACCAACACGCCGACCCCTGTGCCGGCCTTGCCGCCGGTGATCGGCAGGGTCGCCGGGTACGGCTGGACCGGGATCCCGCCCATCAGCGTCGCGACCGAGTTGGCTACCGGTTGCGCGCTCGGGTTGGTGGTGTCGTAGAACACCACGCTCGTGGCCAGCTTCGGCCCTGTGCCGTTGGTCGCCTTGGCGAGCGTGAACCCCTTGCCCTGCAGCTCGGAGGTCAGCTTGCCGGCGACGCCGCTGCCGGTCGAGGCGTTGACGACCTCGACACTCGTGCCGGCGACGACGAGACCGGTCGTGGTGGTCACGCCGACGGTCGTCGTGGTCAGCGCGAGGTTGACCGTCGTCGTCGTGGCCGTCGAGCTCGACGGTGGCCTGATCGACGCCGCGCTGCCGCTGTCGTTGCGGATCTTGTAGAGGATGAAGAACCCGACGCCGATCGCGATGAGCGCCACGACGATCATGATCGCGGACGTCGCAGGCGCCCCGCCCGTGGTCTGGCGAGGCGTGCGCCCGCCTTGGTCGTTGGTCATCCATGGCCCCCTTGGTCCGCGGTCGTTCCGTCGATCCGGGCTCGCCTGCGCCGCTCGCGCAGACGGCGCAACCTGCGAACGACCAGCGGATCGATGGCGAGGGCCGCCGGGTCGTCGATCACTCGGTTGAGCTCGAGATTGTAATCCTCCACAGAACAGGCGAACCGGGCCCGGATGATGTCGTGGCGATCGCCGTCGTAGGTGAACCAGCTCGCCTCGAACTCGATCATCGCCCGCGCGCGCTCACCCAACGGATCCTCACTGCTCGTCACCAGGCCAGCCTTACCGGCAGACCCGTCGAATACAAGCACCCTCGACGTCCGCGAGCGCGGCGGCGACGCCGCGTGGTCGTCACCCGATCTAACGTGAGCCGCCAATGCCGCGGACGTCGACGCAACCGTTCCTGATCGGCGTCGCGGGCGGGACCTGTTCCGGCAAGACGACGGTCAGCGAACGTCTCGCCGAGCTCGCCGGCGGGGACCACCTCGCGCTGATCAAGCTCGACTCGTACTACGTGCGCCGCACCCGTCCGCCCGGCGTGGTGCGGACGCTGACGAACTACGACCATCCGGATGCGTTCGACTGGCAGCTGCTCAACGACCACCTCGCCGCGCTCGCCGCAGGCGCTGCCGTGCCCGTCCCGATCTACGACTACACCGTCGACGACCGCAGCGAAGAGGTGCGGATGGTGCATCCGGCGCCGATCGTCGTCGTCGAGGGCATCCTCGTGCTCTACGAACCGCAGCTGCGCGAGCGCTTCGACCTGCGCGTGTACATCGACACCGACGCCGACCTGCGCTTGATCCGCCGCCTCGAGCGCGACGTGCGCGAGCGCGGCCGCACGCCGGAGAGCATCATCGCCCAGTACCTGGCGACGGTGCGGCCGAGCCACGAGCAGTTCGTCGAGCCGAGCAAGCGTCACGCAGATGTGATCTTCCCGCAGGGCGGGCTCAACGAGCCGGCGCTCGACGTGCTGCGCGCCCGCGTCCGCGAGCTCACCGCCGAGGGCACGATCCGCTGAAGCGGCCCCTTCATATCCAGCTCGCGATGGTCGTCGTCGCGGCCACCAGCGCGAGCGCGCCGACGGCGCCGACACAGACGATCGCTGCGGCGCGGAACCGCGGCGTGTTCACAGCGGGACCGAGCACGGCGGGCCGGCCGGCGAGGATCAGCAGGAACGTGAGGAAGATCGGGGCGATCAGGCCGTTGATGATCTGGGTGTTGATCAGCAGGCTGATCAGGTTGCCCGGCGCGAGCGCGACCGCGGCGCCGATCACGATCTGCCCGGTGAACAGGCCGTTGAACAACGGCGCCTCGCGGAACGAGCTGGAGATCGAGCGCTCGACTCCGACGGCCTCGGACAGCGCGTACGCGGTAGACAGCACCACGGCGGCGGCGAAAGCCGAGGCGCCGAGCAGACCGATTGCGAACAGCGACTTCGCCGCGGAGCCGACGATCGGTTCGAGCGCCTGCGCGGCCGGCCACCGCACCCCACGCAGGATGGCCGAGAACCACCGCCACCGCCTGTGCGTTCCGGCGGCCGGGCTGACCTGCTCTGCGTGCCGGCGGGGTGCGCATCGACCCGAACCACGCGATCATCGATCACGACCGAACGGAGACCGTCCCATGACCACCACCACAACCTCCACGCCCGGCCCCGGCGCGGCAGCCAAGCTGCCGTTCCACCTCCGCGGCAACTTCCGGCCTGTCGCCGAGGAGGTCACGCTCGCCGACCTGGCGATCACCGGCGAGCTGCCCGCCGCGATCGATGGCACGTTCCTGCGCAATGGGCCGAACCCGCACGACGGTTCGTCGCCGCACTGGTTCTTCGGCGACGGCATGGTCCACGGCATCCGCATGCGCGACGGCAGGGCCGAGTGGTACCGGAACCGGTACGTGCGCACCACGACCCTCACCGCCGGGGCCGTGAAGTTCGACGCGGTCGGGCACCGCGACCTGCTCGCCAGCAAGGCCAACACCCACGTCGTCCGCCATGCAGGGCGGATCCTCGCCCTGGAGGAGGCGTCGCTGCCCTACGAGCTGACCTCCGAGCTCGACACCGTCGGGGCCTACGACTTCGGTGGTCGCCTGGACGGCCCGATGACCGCCCACCCGAAGGCGTGCCCGCGCACCGGTGAACTGCACTTCTTCGGCTACGACCATGCTGCGCCGTACCTGCGCTACCACGTCGCCGATGCGTCCGGCACGCTCGTGGTCAGCCGGGACGTCGACGTGCCAGGCCCGACGATGATGCACGACTTCAACCTCAGCGAGCGGTACGTGGTGTTCATGGACCTGCCGATGGTGTTCGACCTCGACCGGGCGATCGCCGGCACGATGCCGTACGTCTTCGACCGCAGCTACGGGGCGCGCCTCGGTGTGCTACGCCGCGACGATCCGCACGGGGATGTGCGCTGGTTCGAGATCGAGCCGTGCTACGTCTTCCATCCGCTCAACGCCAACGACGACGGGCGCACGATCACCATCGACGTCGCCCGCTACCCCGAGCTGTGGACGTCCCCGAACGAGGCGGCGGTGATGTGGCGCTGGACGATCGATCTCGTCGCCGGAACGGTCACCGAACGCCAGCTCGACGACCGGCCGTGCGAGTTCCCGCGGGTCGACGACCGTCTTGTCGGCCTGCCAGCGGCCAGGGGCTGGGCCACGTCGGGTCCTGATCCCGACGATGCCGGCGGGGGCGGGTCGATCACCGTCTACACGCTGGCCGACGGCACCAGCGTGACCCACCGGTTCGGACGCGGGCGCGTCCCCGGCGAGGCGGTGTTCGCCCCGGCCGACGCCGTTCCGGGCGGCGACGGCTGGCTGCTCGCCTTCGTCTACGACGCGCAGCGTGACGCGAGCGACCTCGTCGTCCTCGACGCCGCGCAGCCGTCGGCCGAGCCGGTGGCCGCTGTGCACCTGCCGGTCCGGGTGCCCTTCGGCTTCCACGGGTCGTGGCTGCCGACGCAGGCCTGATCAGTCCGGACCGCGGAGGTTCAGCGGGGGAAGGCGACGATCATCAGCGTCGACCACACCAGGTGCGTCGCGACCGGCGCGGCCAGCGACCCCGTCCACGACCGCTCGACGACGAAGACGGCGCCCATCACCACCGCAGCGAGCACCAGGGCGGTGTTGCCCCCGACTGCGGTGACAACGACGTAGACGACGAGAGCGACGGCGTACGTCCGTCGCGCGCTCGGACCGAGGGCGACCACGAGCGCGCCGCGGAAGAACAGCTCCTCCGCCACCGCGTTGACGAGCGCGACGGCCAGCACGGCGGCAAGGGGTCCGGCGTCGGCCTTGCGCAGGATGTTGTGGATCGGATCGGCCAGGAAGCTGAAGTGGCGGCCGATCGCCGCACCCGCCACGAACACCCCGAACATCGCCGCGCCGACCACTGCGCCGGCGAGCGCGTCGAGCCGCAACGCCCGACGGCGCGGCGTTCGCTCCGGGCGGACGACGAGGCTCGGCGACGCCCACGCGACGGCGACCAGGAGGGTGACGGCGTAGAACCCGGCGCTGCCGCGATGCAGGCGCAACGCGAGGCCGAGCAGGCCGGAACCGACCACGAGGGCGACCGCGACCACGAGCCGCGCCTGCAGTGGCGAGATCCGCGGGGCGGTCGGCTCGTGGGCCGGCGCTGTCACCGCGCGGAGCCGGCGGCGCCACGCCGGCGACGACGCTCGGCCAGCGCGGTGCGGGCTGCCTCGACGAACGGCATCGGCCGGAGGCCGGTCAGCTGCTCGAGCCGGCGCTCGTTGACGACAACGGTGTTCGTCATCGAGTCGACGAGGTTGCGCGCCGTCGTCACGTCGGCGTCGGTGACGAGGCCGAGCCACCGCGACGACAGCGAAGGGCTCAGCACGGGGACCGGCACGATCAGCAGGCGCCGGTGCTCCTCATGGGCCACGGCGAGCATCATCTCGCGGTAGGACGTGTTCGCGGGGGCGCCGACGTCGTAGTGGTCCGGTGGGACGTCCTCGTCGAGCGCGGCCACCAGGAAGGCGATGATGTCGGCCAGTGCGATCGGCTGGGTGCGGGTGTCCACCCAGCGCGGGGTGATCATCACGGGCAGGCGATGGACGAGTTGGCAGAGCACCTCCCACGCCGTGCTGCCGTCGCCGACGACGATGCCGGCGCGCAGCGCCACGGTCGGCACTGCGGAGGAGAGGATCTGCTCGACCTCGCGACGGCTGCGCAGGTGGGTCGACAGCTCGTCGTCGTCCTCGCCGAGGCCGCCGAGGTAGACGACACGCTGCAGCCCGGCCGCGGCGGCCTCGGCGGCGAAGGCCCTCGCGCCGCGGGCGTCGTACTCGGCGAAGTCGGGGCGGTCGAGCGAGTGGACGAGGTAGTACGCCGCATCGACCGCCGCGAGCGGTCCGGTCAGCGACGATGCATCTCCGACGTCGCCGAACACCTGTCCCTCACCATCGGGATGACGGGTCATCACGTCGACCTGGTGACCCGCCGAACGCAGCGCAGGCACGAGCCGGCGCCCGACGAACCCCGTCCCTCCTGCCACCAGCACGCGCACGGCGTCAGGTACCCGCCGCACGGAGACCGCAGACGGCGCTCGTCTGCGCGTCCTGCGTCGCGGTCCGTGCGATCGTGCGCCGCCCACCCGTGGGACCGGGTCACCACGCTGTGTCCCGGCGCCACGACGGGCGTTGGTGGCATCCACCACTGGGCCACAGATGCACCGGACGCCGCACGGATACAGGAACTTCGGCTGATCGGTCGGGCACCGGCGTCCGCTCCCTCGGGGGTTCGGACCTTCGTGGCCACGACCAGAACGACACGTACCATTCGGGCTGCGACCAGAGGCACTGCCGAACGTTCGACACTCTCGTCCGCGAGCGGCATCGTTCTCGATTGGGCTGCGTGCGAAGATCGCCGGCGGCCTGTCCGGCCTCAGGCGAGGGCCGTGGCGAGCCACTCCTCGAGGTGCAGACGGGCACGGCGCGACAGGCGCGAACCGGGGAGCAGGAGGTCGAACCCGTGCGGTGCGCCGGGGTAGACGTGCAGCTCGACCGGCACGCCGGCACGGTTGAGGCGCGTCGCGTAGTCGATGTCCTCGTCGACGAAGCCGTCGAGACCACCGACGGCGATGAACGCCTGTGGGAGGCCGGTGAGGTCGGTGGCCCTGGCCGCAGCGGCATACGCGGGGATGTCGTCGGTGCCGTACCGGTCGCCGAGGTACGCCGACCACCCGAACACGTTCGACGCAGGCGGCCAGATCGGCACGTCCCACGTGCTCGACGGGTTGATCATGCGGTCGTCGATCATCGGGTAGATGAGCGCCTGGAAGGACACGTCCACCTCGGCGCGATCACGGGCCAGGAGCGCGAGACCCGCCGCCAGGCACCCGCCGGCGCTGCTGCCGCCGATGCCGATGCGGCCGGCTTGCACCCCGATGTCCGCGCCGTGCTCGTGCACCCAGCGAAGTGCCGCGTAGCAGTCCTCCAGCGGGCCCGGGTACTGGCGTTCGGGAGCGAGGCCGTAGTCGACCGAGACACCGACCACGCCGAACATCGGGCACCACCGATCGAAGCGGTAGTCGTCGATCAGGTGCGTCCCGGCGACGAGCCCGCCGCCGTGCATCCACACGATGGCCGGCAGATCGCCCTCGGCCTCGACTGCCCGATGGACGCGCACACGCACCGCCGGACCGTCGGCCACCTCGATCGTGTGGTCCGTCCGCGTCACGCGGTCGGTCAGTTGGAGGCCGTCGGCCATGCTCGCCAGGTTGGCGCGCACTTGCGGCAGGGTGTCCATGGTCAGCGCGCCGCTGAACCGCGGCAACACGGCGAGCGCGGCGGCGATCTCGGGATCGAGGAGCGAGGTGACGTCCATCCCCGACAGTGTGTCCCCTGGCGTCCACCGCTGCCGACCCGGCTCGATCGTCGTACGCTCGCGTCATCGACGTGCAGCCGTTTGCCGCAGCCGCGTTCGCCGAGCTGGTCCGTTCACCATGGGCTGCCGACGTCCTCAGCGCCCTCGAAGGACCCGCCGTCGTGGTCGTCGACACCAGCGCCGGCGATCCGATCCCGCCGCTCGGCTCGCTGCCGATCGTGGTCGTCGCGATCGTCGACGACACCGGCGCAGGCGCCGTTCCCGTCGCCGGGCATGCGGACGTGATCGTGCACCGCGACGACCTCTCACTCGACCTGCTGGTCGAGCGGATCACGGCGACACCGATCGCCGCGGCCGCGCTCGCGGTCCTGTTGCGGGTCAACGAGCACCTGCCGGTCGACGAGGCGCTCGCCGCCGAGTCGGCCGTCTACTCGACCCTGCAGGCCGGGCCCGAGTTCACCGCATGGCGGGCGTCGACGCCACAACGCCCACGCACCGCCGGCGGGCCCGACGCAGTCCGGGTCGAGCGCGACGGCTCGACGATGTCGATCACCCTCGACCGACCGGCGCGTCACAACGCCTACGACGCGACGATGCGCGACGGTTTCGTCGCCGCCTTGCAGGCGGCTTTCGATCCCGACGTGAGCAGGATCGTGATCCGTGGCGCAGGCCCGTCGTACTGCAGCGGCGGTGACCTCGACGAGTTCGGCACGCGACCCGATCCGGCGACGGCGCACCTCGTGCGGCTCACCCGCAGCGCGGCCCGGCTGATCCACCACCTCGCCGAGAAGGTGGAAGTCGAGCTGCACGGCTGGTGCATCGGGGCCGGCATCGAGCTCCCGGCGTTCGCCGCCCACGTGCGCGCCGCGCCGTCCACGTCGATCGTTCTGCCCGAGGTGCGCTTCGGGCTCGTTCCCGGCGCCGGCGGCACGGTCAGCCTGCCGAGGCGGATCGGCCGCCAGCGCACCGCATGGCTGGGGCTGACCGGCGCGACGCTCGACGCCTCCACGGCGCTCGCCTGGGGTCTCGTCGACGCTTGCGACGACCCGCCACCGGCCGCCGAGCAGGCCGGATGAGAACGCCGGGCAGCGATCCTGCGAACCTGAGCGGGTGACCGACCAGGACTTCGCACTCCCGAACACATCGTTCGATCT
>JBBQTN010000031.1:0-32577 GCA_038213195.1 Acidimicrobiales bacterium
TGTTCGGGGCGTACGCGTTGTTGGAGAACCCGGGTTCGTTCCAGAACTACGTGCTCGTGAGCCCGTCGATCTGGTGGGACGAACGCCACATCCTCGGCCGCGAGCGTCGCTACGCCGGCAACCATTCGGATCTCGATGCCACCGTCATCGTCACCGTCGGCGGCCACGAGACCAGCGAGGGTCGCGTCCGCGCTGCCGCCCATCTGCCCGAGTTCGCTCGCGCGGCGCTGGTCGCGCCGGCGCGGGACATGGTCCGCGATGCGGAGGCGTTCGTCGACGCGCTCGCCGACCGTCGATATCCCGGTCTGCGGCTGCGCTATCGCACCATCGTCGATGAAGATCACGTCTCGATCCCGCCGGTGGCGACCTCCCAGAGTCTGCGCGTGCTGTTCAACGAACCTGGACACGACACCCTGATTCCCGAGCGCCGACGCTGATCGGACCGCCGATCTGTCAAACGGTGGCGATGTGGACGAGCCGGTCGAGCAATCGGAAGTCGGCGAACACGGCGACGAGCTGGGCGCGAGAGAGCGAATTGGCGATTGCGGGCCCGGTCCGGGTCAGTTCACGTCGACGACGGCTGACTGCGGCGATCGGTCGGGTACCGTCGGAGCATGACGCCGGAGGAGATCGCCGACCTCGCGCACCTGCGCCGGGCGCGCGACCTCATCGACCGCGACTACGCGCAGCCCCTCGATGTCCCGGCGATGGCGCGCAGAGCGCTGATGTCTCCAGCGCACTTCTCGCGCAAGTTCCGTGCTGCGTATGGCGAGACGCCGTACTCGTATCTGATGACGCGACGCATCGAGCGCGCCAAGGCCCTGTTGCGTCAGGGCAAGACGGTCACCGACACATGCGTCGCCGTCGGCTGCACCTCGCTCGGCTCGTTCAGCTCGCGCTTCACCGAGATCGTCGGCGTGACGCCGTCGCAGTACCGCGTCCGCGACCATCGCCACTTCGAGGTCGTTCCGTCGTGCGTGAGCATGTTCGCGACGCGGCCGCAGCGAACCGCGGTCAGGGTCTGAGCAACGCCGCGCCCTCGCGGACAGAGCAGGATCGGAGAAGCGCGCGACGGTTCGGTGCTCATACGGTTGTCGCATGGCAGTCACCGTCTCCTCGATGTTCATCCCCGTCCACGACCCCGAAACGGCGCTCGGCTTCTACCGCGATGCGCTCGGCCTCGAGGTCCGCTTGGACGTCTCCTCCGACGGGTTCCGGTGGATCACCCTCGGCGCCCCGGGCCAGAACGTCGACATCGTCTTGTCCCAGCCGCACGGCGGTCGTTCGCAGGCCGAGGGTGACGCCCTCCTGTCGCTCGTGACCCAGGGGTCGCTGCAGGCTGCGATCTTCCGCTCCGACGACCTCGACACCACGTTCGAGAAGGTCAGGGCGTCGGGCGCCGAGGTGCTCCAGGAGCCGGTGTCCCAGCCCTGGGGCGCCCGCGACTGCGCGTTCCGCGATCCCTCCGGCAACCTCGTGCGCATCGCACAGGCCTGACGGAGACACGATGACCGTCGCGACGAGGATGGAGAAGCGGTCGGCCGCGCGGCACGTCGGCGACAGCCACGATCTGATCCGCGTGCACGGCGCACGGGTGAACAACCTCAAAGACGTCAATGTGGCGAACCCAAAGCGCCGGCTGACGGTGTTCACGGGCGTCTCCGGCTCTGGCAAGAGCTCGCTGGTCTTCGGCACGATCGCCGCGGAGTCGCAGCGGCTGATCAACGAGACCTACAGCGCCTTCGTGCAGGGCTTCATGCCGACGCTGGCGCGGCCGGACGTCGACGTGCTCGAGGGCCTGACGACCGCGATCATCGTCGATCAGGAGCGGATGGGCGCAAACTCGCGCTCCACCGTCGGTACCGCCACCGACGCCAACGCGATGCTGCGCATCCTGTTCAGCCGGCTCGGCACGCCGCACATCGGCTCTCCCAACGCCTTCTCCTTCAACACCGCCTCCGTCAGCGGAGCCGGCGCGATCACGATCGAGAAGGGCGGTGAGAAGCGGACCGAGCGGCGCACCTTCAGTCGCACCGGGGGGATGTGCCCACGGTGCGAGGGCATGGGATCTGTCACCGACTTCGACCTGTCTGCGTTGTACGACGACAGCAAGTCGCTCAACGAAGGCGCCCTGACGATCCCCGGCTACAGCATGGACGGTTGGTTCGGTCGCATCTTCAGCGGCTGCGGCTACTTCGATCCGGACAAGCCGATCAAGCGCTTCACCAAGAAGGAGCTCCACGACCTGCTCCACAAGGAGCCGACCAAGATCAAGGTCGACGGCATCAACCTGACGTACGAGGGCCTGATCCCGAAGATGCAGAAGTCGATGCTGTCCAAGGACAAGGAGGCGATGCAGCCCCACGTCCGTGCGTTCGTGGAACGGGCGATCACCTTCACCACCTGCCCCGGGTGCTGTGGAACCCGGCTCAGCGAGGCGGCCCGGTCGTCGAGGATCGAGGGGATCAACATCGCCGACGCCTGCGCGATGCAGATCAGCGACCTCGCCGGATGGGTGCGCGGTCTCGACGAGCCAACCGTGGCGCCGCTGCTCACGGCGTTGGGGGAGACCCTCGACTCGTTCGTGGAGATCGGCCTCGGCTACCTCTCGCTCGACCGGCCGTCTGGAACGCTGTCGGGCGGCGAGGCGCAACGCACCAAGATGATCCGCCAGCTCGGCTCCTCGCTCACCGACGTCACCTACGTCTTCGACGAGCCGACCATCGGCCTCCACCCCCACGACATCCAGCGGATGAACGAACTGTTGCTGCGGCTGCGTGACAAGGGCAACACCGTGCTGGTCGTGGAGCACAAGCCGGAGGCGATCGCGATCGCCGACCACGTCGTCGATCTCGGCCCGGGCGCCGGTGCCGCCGGTGGCGAGGTCGTGTTCGAGGGCACCCTCGACGGGTTGCGCGCGAGCGGCACCTTGACCGGGCGGCACCTCGACGACCGGGCCGCGCTGAAGCCGTCGGTGCGTTCGCCGTCGGGCGTGTTGGAGGTGCGTGGCGCCCGCACGCACAACCTGCGCGACGTCGATGTGGACATCCCGCTTGGCGTGCTGGTGGTGCTGACCGGTGTGGCCGGCTCGGGGAAGAGCTCGCTGATCAACGGCTCGGTGGCGGGGCACGACGGGGTCGTCTCCGTCGACCAGACCGCGATCCGTGGCTCGCGGCGGAGCAACCCGGCGACGTACACCGGCGTGCTGGAGCCGATCCGCAAGGCGTTCGCGAAGGCCAACGGTGTGAAACCCGCCCTGTTCAGCCCCAACTCGGAGGGCGCCTGCCCGACCTGCAACGGGGCCGGGGTGATCTACACCGATCTGGCGATGATGGCGGGCGTCGCGACGGTGTGCGAGGAATGTGACGGCCGACGGTTCCAATCGGCGGTGTTGGAGTACCGGTTCGGAGGGCTCGACATCGCCGACGTGCTCGACCTGTCCGTCGACGAGGCGGCCGCCTTCTTCGGCACCGGTGAGGCGCAGACGCCGCCAGCGCTCGCGATCCTGAAGCGCTTGACCGACGTCGGGCTCGGCTACCTACGGCTCGGTCAGCCGCTGACGACGCTGTCCGGGGGCGAGCGGCAGCGGCTCAAGTTGGCCACCCGCATGGCCGAGAAGGGCGACGTCTACGTCCTCGACGAGCCGACCGCCGGTCTCCACCTCGCCGACGTCGAGCAGCTCCTCGGCCTGCTCGACCGGCTCGTCGACGCCGGCAAGTCGGTCGTCGTCATCGAGCACCACCAGGCGGTGATGGCCCACGCCGACTGGATCGTCGACCTCGGCCCCGGCGCCGGCCACGACGGCGGCCGGATCGTGTTCGAGGGCACACCCGCCGACCTCGTCGCCGGCCGCTGCACCCTCACCGGCGTGCATCTCGCGGCGTACGTCGGCGCCTGACGGCAGCCCCGCGGGCGTGGCGCTCAGGAGGCGAAGTCGGGGGTGGCGGAACGGGCGGACTCGCTGCGACCCTGCGGCTCCTCCCAGTCCTCCTGGCGGCCGAGCGCAGTGAGGTCGAGGAAGTAGTAGGAACCGCCGGTCGATTCCAGGCCGCGAGCGAATTGGGAGTAGGTGTGGAACACCCGCCCGTCGACCTGCAGGAAGCAGCTCCGCCCGGGCATCTCGAACGATGTCCCGGACGCGAAGAAGTCAGAGCCCATTGCCTCGAACTCCGCCTTCGTGCGGTAGTTGTACAGCAGCGGAGCGACGGACTCGTCGAGGGTGACGCCGAAGTCGTAGTTGAAGTCCGTGCCGGACGACGAGTACCAGGCGATGTCCCAGCCCTTGAGCGCCTTCCAGCGCTCGAGCTTGTCGAGCGGTGCGCGGGAGACCATCGCGTAGCTCGTGTCGCGAGTGGTGAGGTGTTCGAAGAACCCGGGTGAGAGCTCGTCGGTTCCAGCGGTGCAACTCGGGCAGCCTTCTTCCCACGTCGGGTCGAACATGAAGTGGTAGACGATCAGCTGGGCGCGACCGTCGAACAGGTCGATCAGCCGCGCCGGGCCCTTCGGGCCGTCGAAGACGTAGTCCTTGTCGATCTCGACCATCGGCAGCTCGCGTCGCGCGGTGTTGAGCGCGTCACGCTGCTTGGTCAGCTCCTTCTCCTTGGCGAGCAGGTCGATGCGTGCTTCGGTCCACTCGTCGCGGCTGGCGATCCTGGGGAGTGTCATCGCGTTCTCCTTCCGAGTCGGGCGACTGGCTGTCAGCCCCAAGTGTGGACGATGGAGCACCCGCGAACTCATCGCTGCGGCGGGGCAGGGCTCTGGTGGCGCCGGTGACCAGCACGCGGATCCCGCCCGGCTCACTCATTCGGCGGCCGACCAGACCACGACGATGCCACGTTCAGTCGGTGAACCGGACCCGTGCCGTGCCGAGGACGCCGGTGGCGCCTGACGTCTCGTTGATGGTGGTGACGTCGATCTCGACCGTCCCGTCGTCGCCGATGTCGGTCACCGCGCCGCGGCACACGACCGGTGTGTCGACCACCATCGAGGTGCGGAAGATGGTGTCGAGGCTGAGGATCGAGCAGCCAGGTGCCCAGCGGTGGATCATCGCCGCGAGGTGGGCCTGGCTCATGATCCCGGGGATGACCGCGCCGGGGAGGCCCTCTGCCCGTGCCGCATCGTGATCGGTGAACCGTGGGAAGTCCATCTCCGCGGCCCTCACGAACCGCCGGACGGTCTCCAACGAGACATCCGGGTGCTCCTCCTGCAGCTCGTCGCCGAGCTCGACATCGTCGATCCGCATCGTCCCTCAGTCCTGCCTGATCATGCGCCAGTCGACGGTGGCGACCGGCGCTCCGTCCGCATTCGCGAACGACATCCGGTTGACGATGAACACCATCGTGCCCGACCGACCGGTCTTCTCGTAGATATCGGCGATCTGCACCTCGGCGTGCAACCGGTCGCCGGCGCGCATCGGGCGGTACCACTCGATCGACTTGCCGCCGTCGATGCCACCGGAGCCGAACTTGGGGAAGTCGTCAGGCAGCATGCGCGCCACGTTGATGTGCGTCGGGAACGCGGTCGACGCCTGGAAGTCCGGATGATCGGGGTCGATGAACCGCGGATCGGTCTCGCCCGCGCTGATCGCCCACTCGAGCATCCGCTCACGGTCGACGACGATGTCGAGCACTTGGAACACCCGCCCGACCCATTCATCGCGGATCGCCGCGATGTCTACGTTCGCCATGTCCGTGCCTCACATCTCCCGGCGCGCAGTGCGTCGACCAGATCATCCATGGTTTCGATGTCGTCGGTGAACTCGGTCGCGCAGAGTCCGATACGGCTGACGATGTGCGAATCGCTGCCGCCGATGCCACGGTAGCCGTAGCGCTGCGCCTCCAGCATCGAGAGCTCGTCCTCGCCCGGGATGCTCCCGCCGTTGTAGATCTCCACGACCTCGACGTCGTCGACCGGGCCGCGCTGCTCGTAGTGGGCGAACAGGCCGACGTTGCGCCGGCCCGGGTGGCAGGGCACGGCGAACCCTCCGCAACGGGTGGCGGCGGACAGCACCACCGGCAGCGGGTTGTCGATCCGGGCGAAGTCGAAGGCGTGGACCAGGTCCTCGTTGACGCCGAAGACGAGCACGTGCCCGTAGTCGGTCTCGACCTCGCTGGCCTTCAGGATCAACAACCCGTACTCGTCCTCGAGATCGCGGTAGTCGCTCTCCGCGTCGAACTGGCGGTGCTCCGTCAGCACGACACCGTCGAGGGGGAGCTCCTTCTTGCGGATCCACTGGCAGTAGTTGGCGACCTTGGCCCGGCCGTCGTCGGAGCGCACGGAGTGGGTGTGCAAGTCGAGGATCATGCCGGCCGGAAGCGCGGCACGGAGAACGCTTCGCCGTCGTCCCGCGGGGAGGTGGCGTAGTCGGCGACGACCTGCTGGCCGATCCTGACCTCGACAGGGTCCACGCCGACGATGTTGGTCAGCACCCGCGGCCCCTCGTCCAGCTCGACGTAGGCGAGCACGTACGGCAGGTGCTCGTTGAACGGCGGCACACCGTTCTGGTGGGTCACCGTGAAGGTGTGGATCGACCCGCGACCGGAGGCGACGAAGTGCTCGATCGTGTCCGTCAGGCACTTCACGCACAGCGCCCGCGGCTTGTGCTGGACGCGCCCGCAGGCGGTGCAGCGCTGGAGCACGAGCTCGCCGCGCCCGCAGCCCTCCCACCAGCCGCGGCTCTCCCAGGACGCGTCCACCAGCGGATGCGTCATCTCGCTCACGAGTCCGCCCCGAGGATCAGGGTTGCGCCGCTGTGCGCGACACCCAGGGTGCCGCCGGTGCCGTGCACGCAGGCGACCTGTGCGCCGTCGACCTGGCGCGCGCCGCACTCGCCACGCAGCTGCTTGGTCGCCTCGATCACGAGGAAGATGCCACGCATCCCGGGATGGTTCGAGGAGAGGCCGCCGCCGTCGAGGTTGACCGGCAGCTCGCCACCGAGGCGAATCCGGCCGCCGCTGACGAACGACCCACCTTCGCCGACCTTGCAGAACCCGAGGTTCTCGAGCGTGGCCAGCACCGTGATCGTGAACGAGTCGTAGATCATGCACAGGTCGATGTCGTCGTGGGTGACACCGGCCATCGCGAACGCCCGCGCACCCGACTGACGGGCCGCGATCGTCAACAGGTCAGGGCTGCCGGTCTCCTGGTGGGCGACCGCCTCACCGCAGCCGAGGAGCAGGACGGGTGGCTGGCGGAGATCCCGGGCACGCGCCGCAGATGTCACGACCACCGCGCCGCCACCATCACTGATGATGCAGCAGTCGAGCAGGTGCAGCGGGTCGGAGACGATGCGGCTGGCGAGCACGTCGTCGACGGTGATCGGCTGGCGCATCTTCGCGGCAGGGTTCAGCGAGGCGTGGTGACGCATCGTGACGGCGATCTCGGCGAGCTGCTCGGCGGTGGTGCCGTAGCGCTGCCGGTGGAGCTGCGCGACGAGCGCGTAGCTGCCGACGACCGTCATCCCGTACGGGCTGGCGAACGACGCCGCCGGATCACGGCGCTCGCCGCCCATCCCGGTGCCGATCGCCATCGCGTTCGACGCCGCCGTGCTGCCGTACAGCACGAGGGCGACCTCGCACAGACCGGCGTGGATCGCCGCCGCGGCGTGGGTGACGTGGGCGACGAACGACGACCCGCCGATGTTCGTGCCGTCGAGGTAGTCGGGCTTGAGGTCGAGGTACTCGGCGAGGTCGACGATCCCCATGCCACTCAGCGTCATGCTCGCCGCGAACAGCGCGTCGACGTCATCGATCGTCAACCCGGCGTCGTCCAGCGCGCCCTTCGCGCTCTCGGCCATGATCTGGAACTCGGTCTTGTCGGGCGCGAAGCGCGTCGGGTGCTCGTAGACCCCGGCGATCGCGGCCGCGCCGGAGAGCGTCATGCCGCGACCCCGCTGGCGACGTCTGTGACGATCGCGGCGAGCGCCTGCGGCTGTTCGAGCACGCCACGGCGACCGGCGCCGCCGAGCTCGACGACCCTGCCGTCGTGAACGGCGGCTGCGAGCGCCTCCGCGGCACCGCGCGGGCCTGCGGGCTCGTGCTCGCCGACCACCACCACGACGGGCGCGGTGATCTTCGCGACCCGCTCAGGACCGGCCCACGCGGTCAGCGCCTCGAGATCGCCGATCGTGGCGCGAGGATCGGTCTTCATCCACTCGGCGAACGCCCGTCCGTAGACCTCGCGGGCGGTGTCGGGCGCGTATCCGGTCGTGTCGAACTGGCGGCGGGCCCGCCCTGCGGTGACGAGGCGCAGCTGATCGATCGCACCGGGCTCCGGCGCCGGTGTGGCCGAGGCGCCGCCACAGACCACGACCGCGACCGGCCAGTCCGGCCAGGTCGCAGCGGCTTCGAGCACGACGGCGGCGCCCATCCCGTCACCGAGGAGCACCGGCGAGGTCAGCTCGAGCCGATCGGCCAGTGCGCGCGTGTGCCGGGCCATCGCTGCGATCTCGCCGAGGCTGTCGAGACCGCCCGAGCGACCGTGACCGGGGAGGTCGAAAGCGATCGGGCGACCCCCTCCCGCTAGTCCGTCGAGCACCGCGCTGAACACGTGGCCGTTGCCGGCGACATCGTGCACGCACAGGATGGTGGCGCCGCGCGTCGTCGCCGGCGGGCGGCCGGGCAGCGTGGTCGGACCACGGTGGTGGACGAACGTCGCGACCGAATCGACGGTGAAGTACTTCTCGGCCACCGCAGGAACGTACCCAAGCAACCGAGGCCACGGCCAACCCGGCGACGTGCTCTTCGCTGCCGAGTCGTCGGGCGGGGTC
Organism: Acidimicrobiales bacterium; assembly: GCA_038213195.1. Classification (GTDB taxonomy): domain Bacteria; phylum Actinomycetota; class Acidimicrobiia; order Acidimicrobiales; family Ilumatobacteraceae; genus JAODBQ01. The sequence continues at coordinate 8,768 of JBBQTN010000031.1, forward strand.
GTCCGGTGCGACGCGGCGGCCCTCCGGGGCGAATACTTGGTCGGCGTTGTGCGACAGGGAGGCGACGATGGCTGACGAACCCGGTCCCCGCGAACAGCGGTTCGAACGACGGATGACCGACGCCGAGGCGTTGATGTGGAACGTCGAGAAGGACCCCTGGCTCAACCCGAACGGAGGCGTCCTCGTCATCTGCGACCGTCCGATCGACCCCGTCGACTTCGAGCGGCGCATCGCGTTCGCCGTCGCCCAGGTGCCGCGGCTGCGCGAGCGCGTCGTGTCCACGCTCGGCCGTTGGTCGCCGCCGGTGTGGCGACCGGACCCCGAGTTCGACCTGTCGTTCCACGTCCGCCAGATCGGGGTCACAGGGCCGGGCACCACTCGCGCCCTGCTCGACCTCGTCGTCCAGCTCTACCAGGATCCCTTCGACCGGTCGCGACCCCTGTGGCAGTTCTTCATCATCGATGGGCTCGAAGGCGGGACGAGCGCCCTGTTCTGGAAGATCCACCATGCGATCTCGGACGGGATCGGGATGGGCTACCTCGCCGAGTACCACATCCAGCGCACCAGAGATGCGGACAAGGTGCCCGACGTCGACCTGAACGCCGTCGTCGCGGCCGCGGTGGCGCTCGACGAGTCCGGCAGCGACCGGCCCGCAGTGCCGACCGCGATCGCCACGACTGCCGGTCACCTGATGCGCCGGCAGGCCGGGATCAGCCGCCGGGTGATGAGTGAGATGGCGATGTGGGGCGCCGACCCGACCCGCGTCGTCGACGTCGTCAACAGCGTCACCTCGACCGTCCGGCAGGCCCGCGGGCAGATGTTCACCGGGGGCGGTAGCGATTCGAGCGGGTCGCCGTTGTGGCGCGAGAGGTCGCGACAGCGGCACCTCGAGGTGTTCGACATCCCGCTCGAACCGGCGTCGGCGGCGGCCAAGCAACTCGGCGGCAGCATCAACGACTTCTTCATCACCGGCGCCGTCAACGGGGTGATCGCGTATCACGAACGCGCCGGTGCGCCGATCACCACCGTCAACCTCAGCTTCGTCGTCAGCACCCGGACCGACAAGGCGATCGGCGGCAACTCGTTCACTCCGACGCGGTTGCAGGTGCCGGTGGAGAAGATGACCTCCGCCGAGCGCTTCGCGGATATCCGGGACCGGATGTCCGCGAAGCGAGCCGAGGTCACAGGGCGCGGGATGATGGCGACGCTCGCCGGGGTCGCCAACCTCCTGCCGACATCGCTCGTCACACGCGCGGCGCGCGCCCAAGCTCGACGCCAGGACTTCGCCACGAGCAACGTGCGCGGTGCTCGTGGCGAGCGCTTCGTGTCGGGCGCCCGCGTCGAGTCCCAGTACGCGTTCGGGCCCGTCGCCGGCACCGCGTTCAACCTGACCACCGTGTCCTACAACGGCCAGCTCGGCTGCGGCCTGTTCGTCGACCCCGTCGCCGTCACCGAGCCCGCTCAACTCCGTGACGACATGGCGGCCGCGTACCGAGAGCTGATCGCCGGTTCACGAACCCGCTGAACGGTCCGCCACGGCCTCGCTGACGCGCCGGTGTGCGTCAGCCGTCGCGCACCGGTGGCCAACCGATTCCGGCGCGCGGCTGGCGGGCGTTCTCGGCGAGGACCCGATCGATGTCGTCGTCGGCGAGCCCGGCTTCGTGCAACACGGCGACGGTGGCGTCGTCGAGGTCGTAGGTCGGTAGCGCTGCCGCCGCGGCACCGAAGCGTGGCGCCGAGGGGACCTGCGCCGCGCTCGCGCCGGGATGGCGGAACGCGATCTGCGGGTGGTCCCAGACCTCGTCTGGAGCGAGCACCGGGGCGACGCACGCATCGAGAGTGGCGAGACGCTCCACCCACTCGTCGCGTGGACGGCCGGCGAAGATCGCGCTGAAGCGGGTCGTGAGCTCGGGCCACAGACGCCGGTCGAGGTGGTCGGGCTGGGGATCGTCGATACCGAGGCCGTGCCACAGCGCAGTGAAGAACGCCGGCTCGATCGCGCCGACGGCCACGAACCGCCCGTCTGCACAGGCGTAGCAGCGGTAGAACGGGGCCTCCCCGCCGGCGAGACCGCGGCCGCGGCCGGGCAACGTCGGCGAGCCCCAGCCGGGATACCACATCGTCATCAGCGAAAGTACGCCGTCCAGCATCGCTACGTCGACGTAGCTGCCCTGTCCCGTGACCGCACGGGCGTGGAGCGCGGCGAGGATCCCGAGCACGGCGTAGAGCGCGCCGCCACCCATGTCGGCGACGAGGTTGAGCGGCGGCACCGGGACGCCGTCGAGCGGGCCCATCGATCCCAGCAGCCCGCCGACGGCGAGGTAGTCGATGTCGTGACTGGCCACCTGCGACAGCGGTCCGGCTTGGCCGTAGCCGGTCAGCGAGCAGTACACCAGCCGCGGGTTGAGCGCCGACAAGTCTTCGTAGCCGGCGCCGAGCGTTGCGCACACGCCGGGGCGGAAGCCCTCGAGGAACACGTCGGCACGCCGCACGAGCGCATGCAGCGCGGCTCGGCCCGCCGGCTCCTTGAGGTTGAGCGTGATCACGCGCTTGCCACGTCCGACTGTGGGGAGCGCCACGCCGGCGCGGCCGCCGGCGACGGCGATCACATCAGCGCCCATGTCGGCGAGGAGCATCGAAGCGAACGGGCCCGGTGCATTGCGGCTGAGATCGATGACACGGAGTCCGGCGAGCGGCTGCACGCGTCCAAGCGTGCGTGGACGCGACGCGCGCCGTCAAGTCGACGGCGACCAGCGAGTGGCGAGACGTTGCCTCCGGCGGCGCAGACGTTGGCGTGAAGATCTCGGTCGGGTTCGCCAAGACGGCGTATAGCCCCTTCCGCGGATGCGGGGCGGGGGTCTACTCATCAGGTGTGGCCACGATCACCGTTCTTGCGGTAACCGGCGCCACTCCACCAAGGCAGGAGACAGAAGCTGATGGCAGACATCATCCTCGTGGCGGTCACGTTGGCCTTCATCGTGATCTGCATCGGATACGTGAACTGGTGTGATCGGATCATCGGTCCGGACGAGTTCGGTAACGAAGCAGAGCCGACGACTGATCGGGTCGGCGACGAGCCCGTTCGGCAGTCGCCCGACGCAGCGGTCACGACCGAGAGCCAGATCGGGGAGACGGTCGAGGTGGGGTCATGATCGCCGCAGCGAGTTATGACAACGCCGTCGGCTTGGGTCTGGCGGTGCTCGCGGTGCTGTACCTGCTGTATGTGTTGATCTTCCCGGAGCGGCTGTGATGGGTCAGCAGATCGCTCGCAGGATCACGTCCGTTCGTGACACCCAGTTGTTCTGTTCGGGTCGGCAGATGGTGGTTGGCTGATGAGTTGGCAATCAATCGTCGAAGCGCTCGTCCTGGCCGTCTTGTTGGTGATCACGGTGCCGCCGCTCGGGCGGTACATGGCCAAGATCTACTCCGGCGGCAAATCGCCGGGTGACCGGTTCTTCGACCCGATCGAGCGGGGGATCTACCGGGTTTGCCGGATCAACGCGAAGCGCGAGCAACGCTGGAACGTCTATGCGATGGCGCTGCTGGCGTTCAGCTTGGTGTCGCTCCTGGTCATCTACGCGATGCAGCGGTTGCAGGGCTCGTTGCCGTTCAACCCCACCGACCGAGCCGCCGCGACGCCGTGGGGTTCGTGGAACACCGCGGTGAGCTTCGTCACGAACACGAACTGGCAGTGGTACTCGGGTGAGGTGACGATGAGCCACCTCACCCAGATGCTCGGTCTGACGGTGCAGAACTTCGTCTCCGCAGCGGTCGGGATGTTGGTCGCGATCGCGTTGATCCGTGGGCTGATCAGGACACGGACCCGCCACCTGGGCAACTTCTGGGTCGATCTGGTGCGCACGGTCGTGCGGATCCTGATCCCGCTGTCGTTGGCGATCTCGGTGGTGTTGATGTCGCAGGGTGTGATCCAGAACTTCCACGGGTTCACGACGGCGACGACGGTCGAGGCGGTCGCGAACTCCGCCGGCACGGTGACGAGCACGCAGTCGATCCCCGGCGGGCCGTTCGCGTCTCAGGAGGCGATCAAGCAGCTCGGCTCGAACGGCGGTGGCCCGCTCAACACGAACTCGGCGCATCCGTTCGAGAACCCGAACCCCGTCAGCAACATGCTCGAGCTGTACCTGATCCTGCTGATCCCACTTGCGCTCGTGGTGACGTTCGGGAAGATGGTCAACGACAAGAAGCAGTCGCGGGTGCTGATGGTGGTGATGGTCGGGCTGTTGATCGTGTTCACCGCGTTCACGATGTTCGCAGAGCAGAACGGCAATCCGAGGTTGACGACAGCGGGAGCCAACCAGTCGCTGTCGATCTCCCAGTCCGGCGGGAACATGGAGGGGAAGGAGGTGCGCATCGGGGCCGCCGGCTGCGGCTTGTGGGCCGGCGCGACGACGGGCACGTCGAACGGGTCGGTGAACTGCATGCACGACTCGTTCACGCCGTTGGGCGGGATGGCGCCGATGTTGCACATGATGCTCGGGGTGGTGACGCCTGGCGGGGTCGGAGTGGGATTGATGGGGATGCTCCACTTCGCCCTGTTAGCGGTGTTCATCGCCGGTTTGATGGTCGGCCGGACACCCGAGTACCTCGGTAAGAAGATCCAGGGCGCGGAGATGAAGCTGTTGACGCTGTACATCCTCGCGATGCCGTTCGCGCTCCTCACGTTCGCGGCTGCGTCCGTCGTGTTGAAATCGGCGAACACACATCAGCCTGGGGCCCACGGTCTGTCGGAGGTCCTCTACAACTACTCGTCGACGGCCAACAACAACGGTTCTGCCTTCGCCTATCAAGGCACCGGCACGCAGTGGTACACGATCACGATGGGGATCTCGATGCTGATGGGCCGGTTCTTCCTGATCATCCCTGCCCTCGCGATCGGCGGATCGTTGGCGGGTAAACCGAAGGTGCCGACCACGAGTGGCACGCTGCCGACGCACACCGGGTTGTTCGGTCTGCTCGTCGTCGGCGTGATCCTCATCGTCGCCGGCCTGACGTTCTTCCCTGCGCTGGCGCTCGGTCCGATCTTCGAGCACCTCTCGATCTAGGGAGACGGAAACAGACATGACTGCAACCCTGGACAACCCACCCGCCGGAGCTGAGACCCCCCGAGCTCCGAAGGTCCGCACCAAGGAATCGGCGACGAAAGGGATCTTCGACCCTGCGATCGTCAAGACGGCGTCGCTCGACGCACTCCGCAAGCTCAGCCCGCGCACGATGATGCGCAACCCGGTGATGTTCATCGTCGAGGTTGGCTCGGTGGTGACGACGTTCCTGTTCTTCCGTGACCTGCACAGCAGCACGACGAACCAGAACGTGTTCGCCGGTCTGGTCGCCGCGTTCCTCTGGTTCACGGTGCTGTTCGCCAACTTCGCCGAGGCGATGGCCGAGGGCCGGGGCAAGGCGCAGGCGGCGACGTTGCGCAAGACCCGCGCCGACACCATCGCCAAGGTCCGCCGCTCCGACGGCACGATCGAGGAACGCTCCTCGGGGCTGCTCCAGGTGGGCGACCTGTGCGTCGTGGTCGCCGGTGAGGTGATCCCCGGGGATGGCGACATCGTCGAAGGAATCGCGACGATCGACGAATCGGCGATCACCGGCGAATCGGCACCGGTCATTCGCGAGTCCGGCGGCGACCGCTCTGCCGTCACCGGGGGCACGCGAGTGCTCTCCGACCAGATCGTCGTCAGCATCACGGCCAAGCCGGGCGAGACGTTCCTGGACCGGATGATCGCCCTCGTCGAGGGCGCCGACCGACAGAAGACGCCGAACGAGATCGCCTTGTCGATCCTTCTCGCGGGCTTGACGATCATCTTCCTGCTCGCCGTCGTGACGTTGCAGCCGTTCGCGATCTACTCCGGCGCGCAGCAGACGATCATCGTGCTCGTCGCCCTGCTGGTGTGCCTGATCCCGACGACGATCGGCGGCCTGCTCTCTGCGATCGGCATCGCCGGGATGGACCGCCTCGTCCAGCGCAACGTGCTGGCCATGTCGGGTCGAGCCGTCGAGGCCGCCGGCGACGTCACCACCCTGTTGTTGGACAAGACCGGCACGATCACCTACGGCAGCCGCCAAGCGTCCGAGTTCATCCCGGTCAACAGCGTTACCGCGACGGAGGTGGCCGAGGGGGCACTGGTCTCGTCGCTCGCCGACGAGACCCCTGAGGGGCGATCGATCGTCGAGCTCGCCCACCGCGAGTTCGGGTTGGCGATCATCGACGATCCGGGCGCGGTGCTCGTGCCGTTCACCGCGCAGACCCGGATGTCGGGGATGGACCTGACCAGTGGCCGCACCGTCCGCAAGGGCGCGGCGGACTCCGTGCGCCGCTTCGTGCAGGCCGAAGGCGGCGCCGTGCCGCTCGAGCTGCTCCCGATCGTCGAGAGCGTGTCCCGTGACGGCGCGACGCCACTCGTGGTCATCGACAGGCCGGCGGGCGGGGTCTGGCGGGTGCTCGGCGTGATCCGCCTCAAGGACACCGTCAAGCCGGGGATGGCGGAACGCTTCGACGAACTGCGCGCGATGGGCATCCGCACGGTGATGATCACCGGCGACAACCCGCTCACCGCCGCCGCGATCGCCGCGGAGGCGGGTGTCGACGACTTCCTCGCCGAGGCGACGCCCGAGGACAAGATGGCGTTGATCAAGCGCGAGCAGGCCGGCGGCAACCTCGTGGCGATGACCGGCGACGGCACCAACGACGCACCGGCGCTCGCCCAGGCCGACGTCGGGGTGGCGATGAACACCGGGACGCAGGCCGCCAAGGAAGCCGGGAACATGGTCGACCTCGACTCCAACCCGACGAAGCTGATCGAGATCGTCGAGGTCGGCAAGCAGCTGCTGATCACCCGCGGATCGTTGACCACGTTCTCGATCGCCAATGACGTCGCCAAGTACTTCGCGATCATCCCGGCGATGTTCTCCGGCGTGCTGCCGGTGCTGAACAAGCTGAACGTGATGAAGCTCGAGAGCCCGAGCTCGGCGATCCTCGCCGCCGTCATCTTCAACGCGCTCGTGATCATCGCTCTCGTCCCGCTCGCGCTGCGCGGCGTGAAGTTCCGCGCCGAAGCAGCGTCGGCGGTGCTGCGCCGCAACCTGCTGATCTACGGCCTCGGCGGCGTCATCGTTCCGTTCATCGGGATCAAGCTCATCGACCTCATCGTCTCGGCACTAGGAGTCAAGTGATGCGTGCGTTCATCCGCCAACTGTGGCCGGCGGTGCTCGTCCTCGCCGTGTTCACGTTGATCACCGGCGTGGCCTACCCACTCCTCAGCACGGCCATCGGCCAGATTGCGCTCAACAACAAGGCGAACGGATCTTTGATCAAGGTCGACGGCGTCGTGGTCGGCAGCAAGCTCCTCGGTCAGAACTTCACGGATCCGAAGTACTTCCACCCGCGGCCCTCCGCGGCGGGGACCGACGGGTACGACGGCTCGGCCAGCTCCGGGTCGAACCTCGGTCCGCTCAACCCCGACCTGCTCAAGGCGGTGGCGGACCGCGTCTCCGCGTACCGCAAGGAGAACAACCTCCCCGACACCGCGCTCGTCCCCGTCGACGCGGTGACCGGTTCCGCCTCCGGGCTGGACCCCGACATCTCGATCGCCAACGCCCAGATCCAGGCGGCCCGCGTCGCGACCACCCGCGGACTCGACCCGCAGGTCGTCGCGAAGATGATCAGCCAGACGACCGACGGACGTTTCCTCGGAGTCCTCGGTGAACCTGGCGTCAACGTCCTCGAACTGAACATCGCCCTCGACCGACTCGGCTGAGCCGGAACCGCTACCGCCATGAGCCGCGGAGCGCTGCGCATCTACCTCGGTGCATCGCCCGGGGTGGGCAAGACCTACGCGATGCTCGGCGAGGGCGCGCGGCGAGCCGAGCGTGGCACGGACGTCGTCGTCGGTCTCGTCGAGACCCATGGCCGCCCGCAGACCGCAGCCCAATTGGGCGAGTTGGAGGTCGTGCCTCGGCGGGCGATCGAGTACCGCGGCACCGCGTTCCAGGAGATGGACATCGACGGCGTCCTCGCCCGTCGCCCACAGGTCGTGCTGGTCGACGAGTTCGCGCACACCAATGCGCCCGGATCGCGCAACGACAAGCGCTGGCAGGACGTCGACGAGCTGCTCGAAGCAGGCATCGACGTGATCTCCACGCTCAACGTCCAGCACCTCGAGTCACTCAACGACGTCGTCACCCGCATCACCGGCGTCGCGCAGCGCGAGACCGTGCCCGACGCGCTGGTGCGGCGCGCCGACCAGCTCGAGCTGGTCGACATGTCGCCAGAGGCGATCCGCCGGCGCATGGTGCACGGCAACATCTACCAAGCCGACAAGGTCGACGCCGCGCTCGCCAACCACTTCCGTGTCGGCAACCTCGGCGCGCTGCGCGAGCTGGCGCTGCTGTGGGTCGCGGATCGGGTGGAGGAGTCGTTACAGGGCTACCTCGACGCCCACGGGATCTCCGACACGTGGGAGACCCGCGAGCGCGTCATCGTCGGGCTCACCGGCATCGACAGCGGCGAAGCACTGATCCGCCGCGCGGCGCGCATGGCAGGGCGGCTCGGCGGTGACCTCCTCGGTGTCCACGTCGTGGTCGACGACGGGCTGACCAGCGACGAAGGAGCGTCGCTGGTCAGCCAGCGCAGACTCGTCACCGAGCTCGGCGGTGAGGTCTTCGAGGTCGTCGGCCACGACCCCGTCGATGCGCTCGTCGCGTTCGCCACATCGGCGAAGGGAACGCAGCTCGTGATCGGCGCGAGCCGCAGGAGCCGGTGGCACGAGCTCGTCCACGGGTCGTTCGTCGCACGGGTCACTCGCGAAGCCGCCAACATCGATGTCCATGTCATCGCGACTGCCGACGAGCCAGCGCAACCGAACCGGAACCGCCGTGCACACACAGAGCGCTCCGCCATCGACCGTTCGCGCCTCCTCGTCGCAGTGCTGCTGACGTTCGCCGGACTGCCGGGGCTCACCGCGCTGCTGACGACGTTGCGCGACCGCATGGAGCTGTCCACGGAGCTGCTGCTGTTCCTCAGCCTGGTGTTGATCATCGCCGCACTCGGTGGACGATGGGTTGCCGCCGCTGCCGCCGTTGCCGGGTCGCTCCTCGTCAACTGGTTCTTCGTCGATCCGATCCACACGTTGACCATCACCCAGCCGCAGAACCTCGTCGCGCTGATCGTGTTCGTCGGCGTCGCGGTCACGTTCGGCACGCTCGTCGACAAGGCCGCACGGCGCGCGCTCGAGGCTCGCCGCGCCAGCCTCGAGGCGGAAGCGCTCGCCCGCGCCGCAGCGAGCCTCGCCGACGAACGCGATCCCGTACCGCTGATGCTGGAGCAGATCCGCACGACCTTCGGACTGGTCGCGGTCCGCCTGCGCAGCACGTCGACCGAGGATCCGTCGGCGTCGGTCATCGCCGGCACGATCGAGGGAGCGCGGCTGTCGGTGCAGCTCGAGATCCCCGGCCGGGAGGCCGGCCTCGATCATCTCCTCGAGCTGTACGGACGCCCGCTGTCGACCGATGACCAGCGGGTCCTGCGCGCGATCGCCGACCAGCTGATCGTTGCGGTCGAGAACCAGCGCCTGACTCGCGAGGCGGCCGAAGCGGCCGCGCTCGCCGAGGTCGACGCAGTCAGGACGGCGATGCTCCGCGCCGTGTCACACGACCTGCGCACCCCGCTCGCCTCGATCAAGGCGATGATCTCCGGCCTGCGCGACACGAGGGTGCAGTGGACGGCCGTACAGACCGCCGACGCCCTGGAGACCGTCGAGGACGAGACCGACCGGCTCAACGCGCTCGTCGGCAACCTGCTCGACGCCAGCCGGCTGCAGATCGGTGCCCTCGCCGTCGCGGTCTATCCGACATCGCTGGCCGACACGATCGCCACTTGCCTGCACGACATCGGTCCCGCCGCCCGAGCCGTCGAGGTCGAGTCGCTCGACGCGCTGCCACTCGTGGCCGCCGACCCGGTGCTGCTGGAACGCAGCATCGCCAACATCATCAACAACGCGCTGCGGTTCACCCCGCAGGACCAGCCGATCCACGTCACGGCGAGCGCAGCGGACGGCCTCGTGCGCGTCCGCATCGTCGACCACGGCCCCGGCATCGCGGTCAGCGATCGCGCCAAGGTGATGGCCCCCTTCCAACGACTCGGGGATCAACAGACCAGCGACGGGGTCGGCCTCGGCCTGTCGATCGCGCAGGGCTTCATCCACGCGATGGGTGCCGGCCTGACGCTCGATGACACCCCCGGCGGCGGCCTCACCGTCAACGTCACCCTCACGGCCGTCGTGGACTCGAACCCCGACGCGGTCGCTCGGGACGTCGAATGCCCCATCGTGTCCTCGTCGTCGACGACGAGCCGCAGATCCGCAGGGCGCTGACGCTCACCTGCGTCCGCGGGTATGCGGTCGATCAGGCCGGGTCGAGTGACGAAGGTCTGCAGCGGATCGCGTGAGCAAACCGTTCGGATTGGCGGAACTGCTCTCCCGGGTCGCCGCGGCCCTGCGCCGGATCCCGAGAACCCCGACGACCACCGAACCGCGGGCACGGACGGCTGGTGCCGGCCGGCGGCTCTGGCGCTCGAGACCCCCGTCCGCCGAGGGTGTCGCCTCAGCGGCCGGTGAAGCTGGCGGTCCGCTTCTCCTGGAACGCGCGGACCGCCTCGCGGTGGTCCTGCGAGGCCATCGAATGCCCCTCCAGGCTCAGCGAGAGCGGCAGGACGAGGTTCGAGATCATCCGCATGTAGCCGTTGATCGCCATCTTGGATGCCGAGATCGCGATGCCGGGGCCGGCGGCGAGGCGGGCGGCCAGCGCGAGCGCTTCCTCCACGACCGTGCCGTCATCCACGACGAAGTTGACGAGACCGAGGCGCTCGGCCTCGGTGGCGGACAACCGGTCACCTGTCATCAAGAAGTACTTGGCGCGGTTGACGCCCATCAACAGCGGCCAGATCACCTGGCCGCCGTCGCCCGCCCCGATGCCCATCTTGACGTGGGTGTCGGCGAACGTCGCGGAACGGGCGGCGAACACGACGTCGGCGAGCAGCGCCACCGTTGCGCCGAGCCCCATCGCATAGCCGTTCACCGCGGAGATGACGGGCTTGCTGCACTCCAGCAGGTGGTCGACGATCTGGCGCCCCTCCTCGAGCGTCATCGCTCGGTCACCGCCCGCCGGCTGTGGGCCGAAGTCTCCGCCGGCGCAGAACGCGCGCCCGGCGCCGGTGATCACGAGGACGCGCACGTCGGGGTCGGCGTCGGCCTCGCGGGTCAGCCGCGCCAGCTCGCCGTGCATCGTCCCGTTGACGGCGTTCAGACGATCCGGTCGATTGAGGGTGGCAAGAGCGATGCCGTCGGCTCGCTTGTCGATGGCGATGGCGTCGTAGCTCTGCGGGTCCAGCACAAGGCCTCCTCGGTTCGGTCAGCACCGCGAGCATCCCACGCCGGCACGCCACGAGTCATAGGCGCGAGGCGATGTCGAAGAACGTCCACGGATCGAGCTCGGCTCCGCCGACGCTCCGCGGCGCGGGGAGTCGGAGCACGCGCGGCGTCGATCAGCAACCAGGACAGCTCCGGAGAGAGTGCCCACCTGTCACCCACGTCGCAGGCGCTGGCGCGCAGTTCGCCGCTCAGCCCCAGCCTCCCATCGGTCGTTCGGCGCACGGATAATCTGCGATCTCGGGCGCACGGACGATTCGAGCACGGCCAACCGTCGGTCGGTGCCTCGTCGACGACAGGTGATGAACAGCAGGAGCCACAGGAAGGAGACGCGTGGTTGTCGAACCGAACAATGCCGAAGGACGTCGACCCCGTGTGCGCCGGCGGTTCTGGCTCGAACTGATCCTTGGCGGGCTGTTCGCCGCGCTGTTCCTGTTGACCGTGTTCGTCGATGACTGGATCGAAGAGGTCTTCAACGTCGACCCCGACCATGGTGACGGGACGTTGGAGTGGGCGATCCTCGCGGTGTGTGGCGTCGCCACCATCGGCGGGCTGGTGATGGCTCGGCTGGAGCACCGCCGAGCCCCACTCGCCGCCGCTCCGGCCGCCGGCTGAGCCGGCTCACACGGGCGGGTGGGAGTCGGCTCTGAGGTCAGTCGGCGCGGGCGACGCCGTGGCGGAACACCACCCGACAGGTCGTCAGTAGTTCTTGGGGGTCCAGCCGCCGAGACCGCCGATGTCGGACTCCTCCACGGAGCCGACCACCTCGGTGACCCAGTCGAGCCTGCTCTTGATGATCCGGTCGACGCCGTCGTTCAGCGTCAATCCGGCCACCGCACACGATCCACAGGCCCCGGCCAACTCCAACCGCACCACGCCAGTGCCGACATCGACGGCGAGCAGGTTCAACGACCCACCGTCAGCCTCCACGACCGGGCTGATCACCTCGAGCACCTCGAGCAGCGCAGCGATGCGTTTGGCGCCGTCCTGATGCTCGCCGGTCACTTCGAACGCGTGATCGTCGACCTCGACGATCGGCACAGATTGGTCCACGGCCCACTCAACACCGTCGACGTGCGCGGCATTCCACGCCCGTCTCCGTGCCGGGGAGGTCGAGCTGCCCAGCGCGTGTCGGCCGACGCGCCCATCGTGGGGTGCTGTCGGCTTGGTGGGCGCGTGGTGTGCTGACGGCTGGCACATTCCGCGCCCATCATGGGGTGTGATCCCGGCGGCCCGGCCGGCCGCTGCCTGGCGTGCCGGCGCGAGCTGAGGAAGCTTCCAGGCCACGCCGGGTTCATACCGGCTTGGCGAGGATCGGGCCGAGCGGTTGCCCGCCGACCTTGCTGACCTCGAGCCGCGCCTGGTAGCGCACGGAGATCCGCAGCCTCGCGAAGCGCCATCTGTCCGGGTCGCGTCGCATCCGGTGCTGGTACGTCCCGATCAGGACGAGGCTGTCGTCGACGATCTCGAAGAAGTAGGCGAGCGTGGTCGCTGCATCGCCGTCGAGCTCGATCTGCATGTTCGTGCTGAGGTGCCCGGTCATGTACCGGGTCTGCGCCGCCGCCGTTGCTGTGTCGGTCGGCAACGAGGTGCGCGCGTAGAAGTCGTCGATGATCGACCGACGGCCGCGATAGGTGCCGTCGAGGCTGCGCGCCAGGCCGTCCATCTCGAGCACGGCGTCCTCGGCGAACACGTCGCCGAGGCCGATCATGTCGCCGGCGTCGATGCGGTTGCAGTAGTCGAGCCAGGTCGCGCGCACCTCCTCGAGGTCCTCCAGCCTGCGCACCCGGGCCGTCAACGCGGCAAGGTCATCGTTCATCGTCGTCTCCCGTCGGCTGTCCTCGACCTGGTGCACCGCGTGTCACGTCGCCCCACGGCGGCCAACCTGTCACCGGTGTAGGTTCGCGTGTCAACCACGCGGACGGGGAACGGAGGAGCCGATGGGCCGCTTTCACTACCACGCCGACGGCACCTCCCACAGCCACGACGCCGACGATCACGACGAAGCGCACGGTCACGACGCGCAAGCCCACGAACACGACCAGCACGAGCAAGCCCACGACCACGACCACGACGACGGTGGCGCGAACGCCGGCGGCGAGGGGTACGCGAGCACCGTCGGGGACCACTCCGGGTATGCGACCGGGTCGTTGCGCATCGACGTCCTCGAGCGGATCCTCGGCGAGAACGACCGCACCGCCGATGCCAACCGGGCCGACTTCGCTGCCGCGGGCGTGCGCGTCGTCAACCTGATGTCGTCGCCGGGTGCCGGCAAGACCACGCTGCTGCGCGAGACGTTGCTCCGCCTGGGCCGGTCGCTGCGCGTCGGGATCATCGAAGGTGACATCGAGACCGCGCTCGATGCGGAGCGCCTCGCCGGTCTTGGTGCGCCCGTCGCGCTCGTCAACACCGCCAACGGCTTCGGCGGCGAATGCCACCTCGACGCGACGATGGTGCGCTCTGCCTTGTCGCGCCTGCCGCTCGCCGACCTCGACGTCGTCATCGTCGAGAACGTCGGCAACCTCGTCTGCCCTGCGGAGTTCGACGTCGGTCAGGACGTTCGGGCGATGGTGTTCAGCGTCACCGAGGGCGAGGACAAGCCGCTCAAGTACCCGGTGATGTTCCGGTCGGTCGAGGTCGTCGTCGTCAACAAGATCGACCTGCTGCCGCACCTCGACATCGACATGGACCTGTTCGGCGCCAACCTGCGCAAGGTCAACCCCGGCGTCGCCGTGATCGAGCTGTCCGCCAAGACCGGCGAGGGACTCGACGCGTGGTGCGCGTGGCTCGGAGCAGCCGCGCGACGCCCCCGCTGAACCAGCGCCGAAACGCTACGACGCGTCGGCGTCGACCGTGACGTCGATCGAGGTGACGTTCAGCTCGTCCCCCGTGAGCACCGTGGTGTCGGTCGAACCGCACGACGCGCAGATCAGGATCGGCTCGGACAGCTCCGTCGTCGAACGGCAGGCGCGGCACTCGATCACCGCCGGCACTTCGCGCACCTCCAGCGGGACCGCGTGCAGCGGCGTGTCGAACACGACCATCTCCCAACACGACATCAGCGTGTGCGGCACCACCTGGCGGAGGTGCCCGATGTCGACGCGCACCCGTTCCACCGGCTGGCCCTGCGCGGTCCTGTGCGCGAGCTTGGCGATCGCCGTGCACAGCGCGACCTCGTGCACGACGCTCGACGCTACGCCGATGCCCGGCCGAGGGTCACCGCGGCCTCGCGGTGCAGCCGGCCGAAGTTGTAGTACGCCGCGCACGCGCCCTCCGAGGAGACCATGCACGTCCCGATCGGCGTCTCAGGCGTGCACGCCGTGCCGAACACCTTGCACTCCCACGGCCTGATCACACCCTTGAGCACCTCGCCGCACTGGCACGCCTTGGGGTCGGCGACGCGAACGCCGGGCACGGCATAGCGCAGCTCCGCGTCCCACGGCGCGAACTCCCGGCGCAGCCGCAACGCGCTCTGGGAGATGAACCCGAGCCCGCGCCACTCGAAGTGCGGACGCAACTCGAACACCTCGGCGAGCATCCGCAACGCGCGCGGATTGCCCTCGTCGCGCACGATCCGCGTGTACTGGTTCTCGATCTCGCAGCGACCCTCGCGGATCTGCCTGAGCAACATCAGGATCGCCAGCAGGATGTCGAGCGGCTCGAACCCTGCGGTGACCAGCGGCTTGTGGTACCGCTCGGAGACGAACCGGTACGGGTGGTTGCCGATCACCGTCGACACGTGCCCCGGCCCGAGGAAGCCGTCGAGGCGCAGATCCGGCGACTCGAGGATCGCCTTGATCGGCGGCACGATCATCACGTGGTTGCTGAACACGCTGAAGTTGCGGACGTCGTCCTGGCGCGCGGCGAGCAGCGTCACCGCCGTCGAGGGAGCCGTCGTCTCGAACCCGACAGCGAAGAACACGACCTGGCGCGTCGGGTTCTCCTTGGCGATCTGCAGCGCATCGAGCGGCGAGTACACGAACCGCACGTCGGCGCCACGGGCCTTGGCCTCCAGCAACGTCCCCCGGCCGCCGGGCACGCGCATCATGTCGCCGAACGAGGTGAAGATCACGCCCGGCGTCTCGGCGAGCGCGATCGCGTCGTCGACACGTCCCATCGGGATCACGCACACGGGGCAGCCAGGTCCGTGGACGAGCTCGACGCTGCGCGGTAGGACGTGCTCGATCCCGTGCCGGTAGATCGTGTGGGTGTGCCCGCCGCACACCTCCATGAACTTGAAGCTGTCCTCGCCGGCGAGCTCGGTGATCCGCGCGACGATGCCCCGCGCTGCTGCCGGGTCGCGGTACTCGTCGACGAACCTCATCCGCCCACCTCGGTCTTCATCTCGCCAGCCGTTCCCGTTCGGCGATCCGCGACGCGAGCAGCGCCTCGAGCTCGTCGTCGTAGCCCTGGCCCATCATCCGCAGCGCGGACAGCGCCGACGCGGCCTCCTCGGCGTCGATCTTCGACATCGCGAAGCCGACGTGGATCAGCACCCAGTCCCCGACGCCGATGCCCTCGTCTTCGAGCAGGCTGATGTTGATCAGCCGTCGCACGCCGGTCACCTCGACGCGCGCGAGCTGGTCGTCGCCGTCGAGGATCTCGACGATCTGTCCGGGGATCCCGAGGCACATCGGGCTTACATCTGCCGAATCTTCAGGTACCGGGCGATGTCCGGCCACATCGACTTGACGACGGCACCAACCGCCGCCAGGGCGAGCAACTGCTTGATCGTTCGAATCACGACGCCTGCCTTTCACTGAGGATCTCTTCGACCATGCGGATCGCGTCGTCGACGGCCGCGGTGACGGCCGGCGACATGCCGATGCCGTCGCCGATGTCGGCCGGCTCGCACCCGACGACCAGCACCCGTCCGATCTCGCCACCCAGAGATGCGACCATGCCGAGCACCGCCAGCGGATCGAGCTGGTGGCTGTCGACCGGCGGAACGTCGGCGAAGTCGAGGTCCGGCTCGAGGACGCACACCGTGCCCGCCGGCTCGCCGCGCTGCAGCGCGTCGACGAGGACGAGGAGGTCGTAGCCGTCGAGCAGCTCGTAGGCGAGGTGCACGCCGCGGATCCCGAAGTCCTCGACGCGCACGCCCTCGGGCATCGGTCGTCGGGAGAGCTGCCGGGCGACCTCGCTGCCGAAGCCGTCGTCGCTATTGAAGATGTTGCCGATCCCGGCCACGAGCGTCCTGGTCGCCATCAGCGCACCGGTTCGACTTCGTCGGGGTGGAAGTACAGGAACCGCCCGTGCCACTGGTGCAACTCGGCTGCCGGATCGCCGTCGACCGTGACGGCGACGTGCCGGTCGCCGTCGACGTCGAAGAACACGCCCTCGACCGTCGCCGTCCGTCCGGCGAGGAAGAGGTCCTGCGCGTCCGCGCGCCGGTGACCGGGCCGCAGCGTGACCTTCGAACCCTTGCCGACCTCGAAGCCGGCGATGAGGATCGTGTCGGTCCACGGGTCGACGGCCGCATCCACTGCGGGCTCCCACCACGGCAGCGGTTCCTGCGTCTGCGATTGCTGCGACTTCGGGCGCAGGGAGCGGATCGCGCCGTGCAACCGCTCGAAGATCTCGGGGGCGAAGTCGTCGACACGATCGATGATCGCTGCGGCGCGCAGGTCGGTGGCCCGCGCCTGCAGCTTCTCGTCGTCGGTCAACGTCAGCACCCGCAGGGCAAGGATCTCGTCGATCTCCGTCGCATCGCACATGTCGCCGGGGCTCTCCTCGGCGACCTCCGGGCGGTCGTAGAGGATGATCGGCGACGAGAGGATCGTCGTATCGTCGCCCTCGTCGCCGATCAACACCGGGAACGCGTTGCGGTTCGTGCAACCGCCGACGGCGCCACGGGCGAACTCGGGCGGGTCGAGCGATGACACGAACCGCGCCGCCGTGGCATGGGCGAGGAGGTGCACACCGACCAGCGAGTGGCGCATCGCCTCCTCGCGACGGTGGGCGGCCTCCCCCCAGGCGGTCACGTTCTCGACGGCGATCCGGACCCGCCGCAGTGGGTACGGTCCCGGCACCTCCTCGACCGCGACGCGCAGGACGCCCTCGATCGCCCACCGTTCGCGCACGACGCGACCTGCGTCGCCGAGCGCCTCCACCTCGCGAGACGCGGCAACGGTGAACGGCAGCTCACAGTGACCTGACGCGGCCACGTCGACGTCGTCGAGGTCGACGGTGTGCTCCACTGCCTCCTCCCACGTCGCCCACAACCGGCCGTCGACCTCCATCTGGGCGACCGGCGTGTGCCCATCGGGGGTGGCCGCCTCGACCGTGCGCGCCTGGACCTGGAGGAAGCGGGCGCGAACGTCGATCGACGCGCCGGTGCCGACCTCGACGATCATCTCTGTCTGCTGGACCCACTGCTCGGACCCGTCGACCTCGGCGAACTGCTGCGGCGCGAGCACCCCGAACTGCCACCGCACCTGGTTCTTCGCCGACGAGGCCCGGTACGGGTACAGCACGTAACCCTCGTAGAGCACGGCGTCGGCGACACGTGCGGCGCGCTCGAACGCCTCCGCCGTCGTGCGCAGGGGCCGCGCCGTCGAGCCCGACGGCGTCATCCCGCCGCCTCCTTGAACAGCAGCTCCAACGCGTCGTCCCAGGACGGGATCGCCCGTTCGGCCTTGTAGCGGGTGAGCGCGTCGATGCTCTCCCGGCGCAGGCGGATCCACCCGCTGTTCGGGAAGTACAGGTCCATCAGGTCGCGCCACACCTTGACCGGCATCCGGTAGTGGGCCTCGACGTGCCACGGCACCGGTTGCACGCTGACCACCCCGTCACGCCGGGCGAGGACGGTGCCGCTGAACAGCAGCGTCAGCGGGATCTCGCCGTCTCCGAGCGCGTGGAGGTACTTCGATGCGGCGATCTCGAAGTCGTACGTGCACGTGATCGGCAGGTCGACCTCGGTGCGCCCGGTGAAGCCGGAGAGCATTGCTGATGCATGGGTCCACAGGAACGGGCGCACGGTCTCGCCCCACTGCGGCTGCTCGCCGAACAGCTCGAGCAGGCGCGCCTCCTCCGCGGGCGAATACCGCCGCCGCTGCGGCTCGATCTGGATCTGGGCGCGCAGCGCAATCGCATGGATCGGATCCCCAGACGGCTCGCTCAGACCGAGGCGCAGCATCAGCGTCGGGACGGCCGCGTACGGCTCGGCGCGGGCGTCGAGCACCTCGATGCTCAGCTCGCTCACCCGGGGACCGCCTCTGGCGGTGTCGGGATGAGCGACTCGGCGCTGCGCGCCGAACCAACCTGCTTGAGGATTCGCTCGCTCAGCTCGGTCACCCGGAGACCGCCTCTGGCGGCGTGGACAGCCGACGCAGGTACCGGAGCTGCCCAAGAATGGGCAGGTCCCGTACCAGCGTTGCGATCCGGCGCGCGCTCATCGGCACCTGGACTGGACGTCGGTGAAGAACTGGTCGAGCGCGTCCTTCGCTTCGCGACCGCCGTCGAAGCCGCGCCACAGCCTGCGCACCTGGCCGACGAGCTCGTAACACGCGTCGATCGGGACGACGAACCCGTCGTGGCGGTCATCGGCGACGCGCACCAGCAACGCCTCGACGTCGGCGACGAGCGTGGCGAGGATCGGGTTGCCGGCAACGAGGTCGTCCCACGCACCGAGCTCGAGCAACGACTCAGTCGCGCCGGCAGGGCTCGGGTAGAACGCGTTGACCTTGTCCTGCTGCGAGTTGCGGAAGAAGAACGCGACGCTGACCGGGATCTGCATCGACGCCCATGTCCCCCGCGACATGGTGAAGTCGTCGACCACGGCGTACCGATCCGGCACGGCTCGGTACCGCCCACCGCCGGATGTGAACAGCATCCAGCAGCCCCGGCAGGTGCACATCAGGTTGCGCGCCTCGACGTTGACGACGTGCTCGTGCTCGTCGGGGATCATCTCGTTGCACATCTCGCACCGCTCGCCCGGCCGTGGCCGCGGTGGCGCGTTGCGGACGCGTTGGAGGATCGCCAGCGGATCGACGGGTGCAGCGGGACGCTCGGCCGTCGGCGCGCCGAGCTCGCCCGCGATCGTCCGCTCCCCGAGTTCGCTCACGGTCCGACCGCGACCGGCTTGCGGGTCAGCTCGACCGGGAACACCGGCGCAGCAGCCGGTGTCTCGTCGACGACCTCGATGTGCACGATCTCCGGTGCCGTGCGCTCCAACGCCTCCTTCACGGCGAGCTGCAGCGTGACCGACGAAGACGCGCACCCGTCGCAGCTGCCGAGCATCCGCAGCTGCAGGACTCCTTCGTCCTCGTCGATCCCGAGCACCTCGACGTCGCCCCCGTGCGACTCCATGTACGGCCGCACCGACTCGATCGCCGCGGCCACCCGCTGTGCGAGATCCGATGGGTGCAGCCCGTGCAACACCAGCAGGCTGGCGATCAGGTCGTCGCCGGCCAGCTTGTCGACATCGTCGGCGGAGACCAGCTCGAGCACCCGCGCCAAGCCGCCGCCGTAGAGGTCGGTGACCAGGCTGATGGCCTCCTCGACGAGCTCCCACATCGGCAGCTCCAGCCTGCCGCGCAGCTCGGCGAGCAGCGACTCGAGGCGATCGCCGACGGCGCGGAGGTCCGCCGCGTCATCCGTCATGCTCTGCGAGCCCGGCAGGGGAGTGGCTGCGCTTGAGGACCTTGCCGTTGCCGAGGTACATGTGCACGCCGCACGGCAGGCACGGGTCGAAGCTGCGCACGGTGCGCATGATGTCGATCCCCTTGAACTTGTCGACCGGGTTCTCCTCGAAGATCGGCGTGTTCATCACTGCGTCCTCGTACGGGCCCGGCGTGCCGTAGGAGTCGCGTGGGTTGGCGTTCCACGGAGTCGGTGGGTACGGGTGGTAGTTGGCGATCTTGCCGCCCTTGATGACCATGTGGTGCGAGAGCACGCCGCGCACCGCCTCGGTGAACCCGCAGCCGATCCCCTCGTCCGGCACCTCGAACGTCTCCCACGTCTTCGTATGACCGGCGCGCACCTCGGCGAGCGACTTCTCCGCGAAGTGCAGGGCGGCCGCGGCGGCGTAGGCCTGGAAGTACGTGCGCGCCCTGTTGCGCTCGATCGCGTTCGACCACTGCGGGATCTTCCACTCGAAGCTGACCTCGGGCTTCAGCATCGTCTTCGGCAGGTTGATCTGCACGCTGTGCCCCGTGGCCTTGACGTAGCCGATGTCGACGAGCCCGGACAGCGCCGTCGACCACAGCCGGGCGATCGGACCGCCGCCGGTGTCGAGCGCGAGGTACGACTCGCCGTCGTACCAGCGCGGCGACATCACCCAGCTGTACTTGTCGTCGAAGTCGCGCTTCTGGGGCTGCGGGTTGGTGTGCTGGTTCCAGGGGTGGCGGCGGTCGACGGGGTTGCCGAGCGGGTCCTTGGTGACGAACATCTCCTGGTCCGTCCAGTCGTCGTAGAACGAGGAGCCGAGGAGGATGCGGATCCCGAGGTTGATCTTGACCAGGTCGTTGGTGACGAGCTTGCCGTCGACGATCACGCCGGGCGTGACGTACATCGCCCTGCCCCACTTGGTCATGTCCTTGTACTCGAAGTTGCACACCTCGGGATCCTGGAAGGCGCCCCAGCAGCCGAGCAGGACCCGCCGGCGGCCGACCTCCTCGTAGCCGGGCAGTGCTTCGTAGACGAAGTCGAACAGGTCGTCGTGGAGGGGGACGACGCGCTTCATGAACTCGACGTAGCGCATCAGCCTGGTGATGTAGTCGGTGAACAGCTGGATCGTGGCGACCGTGCCGACGCCGCCCGGGTACAGCGTGGAGGGGTGCACGTGGCGTCCCTCCATCAGGCAGAACATCTCCCGCGTGTACCGGCTGACCTGCAGTGCCTCGCGGTAGAACTCGCCCGAGAACGGGTTCAGCGCGCGCATGATGTCGCCGATCGTGCGGTAGCCGTGCGCTTCGGCGTGCGGCGACTCGGTGCGGTTGGCCAGCTCGAGCACACCGGGGTTCGTCTCGGCGACCATCTTCTCGCAGTAGTCGACGCCGACCAGGTTCTCCTGGAAGATGTTGTGGTCGAACATGTACTCGGCGGCCTCGCCGAGGTTGACGATCCACTCGCCGAGGTGCGGCGGCTTCACCCCGTAGGCCATGTTCTGCGCGTAGCAGGAGCAGGTGGCGTGGTTGTCGCCACAGATCCCGCAGATCCGGCTGGTGATGAAGTGCGCGTCCCGCGGGTCCTTGCCCTTCATGAAGATGCTGTAGCCGCGGAAGATCGACGACGTGCTGTGGCACTCGGCGACCTTGCCTTGCGCGAAGTCGATCTTGGTGTAGATCCCGAGGCTGCCGACGATGCGGGTGATCGGATCCCACGCCATCTCGACGAGGTTGCTCGGCGGTCCGCCGGACGAGGGGTCCGTCGCGCGTGTTGTGGTTGCCATGGCTCTACCTCCAGCCCTTGTCGGCACCCGTCAGCAACTGGTTGCCGCGCTTGCGCCACTTCGGTTCCTTGTCGACCGTCTTCGCCGTGATCGCGCGCAGGCCGCGGATCGCGGAGCCGTACAGCCCGCTGGCCCGCGTCGAGATGCGCGCCCCGGGCGGTTCGTCCATGAACGGCATGAACTTGTCGGGGAAGCCGGGCATCGTGCAGCCGATGCAGATCCCGCCAACGTTCGGGCAGCCGCCGACGCCGTTCATCCAGCCGCGCTTGGGCACGTTGCACTTGACGACGGGGCCCCAGCAGCCGAGCTTGACGATGCACTTCGGCGAGCCGTACTCGGTCGCGAAGTCACCCTGCTCGTAGTAGCCGGCGCGGTCGCACCCCTCGTGCACCGTCGCCCCGAACAGCCACTGCGGGCGCAACGCCTCGTCCAGCGGGATCATCGGTGCCTGCCCCGTGGCCTGGTAGAGCAGGTACGCCAACGTCTCGGACATGTTGTCCGGGTGCGCAGGGCAGCCGGGGATGCACACGATCGGGATCCCGGCCTTCGACTTCCAGTCCCAGCCGAGGTAGTCGGGGACGCCCATCGCCCCTGTCGGGTTGCCGGCCATCGCATGGATGCCGCCGTACGTCGCACACGTGCCGACGGCGACGACGGCAAGCGCCTTCGGCGTCAACCTGTCGAGCCACTCGCTGGTCGTCATCGGCTGATTCGTGTCCGGGTTGTTGCCGAACCCGCACCAGTACCCCTCGGCCTTGATCGCCTCGTTGGGGATCGAGCCCTCGACCACCAGCACGAACGGTTCGAGCTCGCCGCGGTCGGCCTTGAAGAACCATTCGAGGAAGTCGTCGGCGCCTCCCGACGGCCCGCACTCGAAGTCGATCAGCGGCCAGTGCACCGCGATCTTCGGCAGCCCGGGCAACGCGCTGAGGGCGATCTCCTCGATGCTCGGCTGGGTCGCCGCGGTCAGCGCAACGGAGTCGCCGTCGCAACTCAGACCGGCGTTGATCCACAGGATGTGGATGACGGCCTCTTCCTCCGGAGCCTCGGTGACCGACACGGTTGACCTCCTGCTGTCATCGCGCGCGTGCAGGCTGCGCTGCCCGATGCTCTACGCCCCTACTCCGCTCCGTCAATGAGTGGATTTCCCACCTATTCGTCAAGGAAGTCTCAAGCAGGCGGTCTGCGAGCGGAGGGCTTCAGCGCAGGCGGGCCGCGGCGATCGCGGCCTGGCCGATGCTGATCCCGCCGTCGTTGGCGGGGATCTGCCGGTGGACGAGGACGTGCAGGCCCGCTGCGCACAGCCGTTCCTCGACGATCTCACTGAGGCGCACGTTCTGGAACACACCGCCACTGAGCGCGGCCGTGGCGAGGTGATTGCGGGCGGCGAGGTCGATCGCGACCGCTGCTGCGCCGCGGCCGATCGACTCGTGGACGCCGGCGGCGACGACGGGCACGGCCGTACCGGCAGCCCGGTCGGCGAGCGCCGCGACGATCAGCGGTCGCGGATCGAGCACGACCATGCCGTGCAGTCGGTCGATCCCGATCGGGTAGTTCGGAGCCTCGCCACGGGGCACGCGCCGGGCCGCCGTCTCCAACGCGATCGCCGCCTGGCCCTCGTAGCTGACGCGACCGCGGTGCAACTCGAGCAGCGCCGCGATCGCGTCGAACAACCGTCCGACGCTCGTCGTCACCGGGCCGGCGCCCCCAGCTGCGAGCGCGGCGACGGCGGCCTGCCGGTCGTCGTCGAACGGATGCTCGACTCCGGCTGCGCCGGCCCACGCCACGCCCATCCGCCACGGCTCGCGGATCGCCGCGGTCCCGCCCGGCATCGTCACTGGCGCGAGGTGCCCGACACGTTCGAAGTCGCGCAGATCGGCGACGAGGACCTCGCCGCCCCACAGGGTCCCGTCGGTGCCGAAGCCGAGACCGTCGAAGGCGAGGCCGAGCACAGGGCTGGTGTGGCCGTG
>JBBQTN010000032.1:0-32199 GCA_038213195.1 Acidimicrobiales bacterium
CCGATCCAGCCCGACACGAGCACCAGGAAGAGACGCAGGACACGCGAGCGGGTGAGCCGCGCCAACAGCCCGGTCAGGGTGACGACGTCCGGCCGGCGTGCGGCGAAGAACGACCATCCCATGGCCATGGCGGCGATGACGGCGAACCCGAGGTAGCCGACCGCGCGGCTGCTCATTCAGGGGCCTCCTTCGTCGGTGTGCGAATGAGCGAGTCGTCGCTGCGCTCCGAAACGATCTGCCTGATGGTTCGCTCGCTGCGCTCGCTCATTCAGGGGCCTCCTTCGATCGGGCCATCGCGAGGCCGGCGCCGGCGGCGAGCCACACGGCGAACATCGCCGCCCGCCCGACGTGGACGCTCATGATCGTGTCGGCGACCGAGCTCATCGTCGGGTGATCGTGGCGCGGCGAGGAGAACAGCGCCAGCAACTCCCACCCGATGAGGACTGCGAGCAGCATCACCCACACCGCCGTGCCGCGCTGCGCCGGGTCCGCGGCCGGGGTCCGCTCCGGCGCGCGCCCGGTCATCCTGGCGAGCCTCGCCGGGCCGCCGAAACGCACCCCACCGGCCGCAGGCCGGCGCGACGCCACGTGCGCTGACGACCGACGACGGCGTGCAGTTGAGCGCACTCGAGTACGGGCCGGCGAACGCCGACGTCGCCATCGTGTTCGGGCACGGCTTCACCGGCTCGCAGCGCAACCACAAGGTGGTCGAGCTCGTCGGCGATCTCGTCGCGCTCGGGTTCGCGGTCTACACCGCAGACTTCCGCGGCCACGGGGCGAGCGCGGGCCGCTCCACGTACGGCGAAAAGGGAGGTGCACGACCTCGAGGCCGTCGTGGCGGTGGCTCACGGCCGTCTCCGCCAGGTGGTGACGGCCGGCGCGTCGATGGGCGCGTTCGTCGGCCTGCGCCACGTCGGGCTGGGTGGCCAGGTCGACGCAGTGGTGGCCATCAGCAGCCCGGCCCTTCGGATCGATCCCCCGTCTGCCTCGGGCGCAGGTGCTCGGCCGCCTGGTTCGCAGCGAGCGTGGACGGCGACTGCTGGAACGGCGCGGCACCCGGACGGACCCGTTCGCCACGGTGTCGATCCCGCCGATCGATCTCGCTGCGGCGATCGCCACGCCCGTCGCCATCGTCCATGGGGATCGCGACCGCTACGTGCCGCTGACCGATGCACGGGCCCTGCACCAACGGCTGGCGACTCCCCACCGCCTGGTGGTGCTGTCGAAGTTCGGCCACGGCGAGGCGGCGTTCGGCCCGGAGCTCGCAGATCTCCTGGCGGGGCTCATCCGCGAGATGCTTGACGAGGCGACGAACACCGCCGACGAGCCGTGACACGTTCATGCCCCGTCCGGGTGACACATCGCGACACAGTACCGCTCGACCACCCCACCGGCGGTCGCTGCGTGGACGGGTCTGCTCTGACGCCGGCACGTGGAGTCCAACCCGCGAAGCGGACCCCTCAAGGATAGCCGATCATCGGCGCGCCGGCCTCGTCCGCGGCGATGAGCTCGGTGATGTCCCAGGCGTGGTGCTCGGTGATCAACGTGGTGATCGCGTCCGCACGCATCGGCCGGGCCAGGTAGAAGCCCTGCGCCCGCCAGCATCCGAGGCGTTTGAGGTGGACGAGCTGATCGTGCGTCTCGACCCCCTCGGCGGTGGCTTCGAGCCCGAGTGCGTCGGCGAGCGCGATGATCGCAGCGACGAGGGCGGAGTCGTGCGCGTCGGTGCCGAGCCCGTCGATGAACGAGCGGTCCACCTTGACCGCGTCGACCGGGAACCGCTTCAGATAGCTGAGCGATGAGTAGCCGGTGCCGAAGTCGTCGATCGCGAGCCGCACCTGCAAGCCCTTGAGGCGAGCCAGGGTCCTCGCGAAGTAATCGACATCCTCCATGAACACGCTCTCGGTCAGCTCCAAGGTCAGATTCGTCGGCCGCACTCCGGTGCGGGTCACGACATCGTCGACCAGACGAGCGATGTCACACGCCACGATCTGGCGCACGGAGAGGTTCACCGCGACACACAGCGCTGGCTGCTGCCGTTGCCACTCAACGAGCTGGCGGCAGGCCTGCTCCAGCACCCACGCGCCGATCGGCACGATCAGTCCCGCTTCTTCTGCGAGGGGGATGAACTCGTCCGGGCTGATCAGGGTGCCATCGGGCTGCTCCCACCGCAGCAACGCCTCGACGCTGACCATCTCTCCCGACCTGACGTCGACGATCGGCTGGTAATGGACGACGAACTCGTCGCGTTCCAACGCGAGACGCAGCGCCTGGGTGGTCGCGAGGCGGTGCCTGACCTTGGATCGCAGCGCCTCGTCGAACACCTCGATCCGACCTCTGCCGCGTTCCTTGGCTCGGTACATCGCCGCGTCGGCGTCGCGCAGCAGGCTCTCGGGCGTCGCATCTTCGTCGGCGATGGCGACGCCGAAGCTGCCGTTGAGCCGTATCTCGTGCGTCCCGACCCGGCACGGCTGGCTCAACGCGTCGAGGATGCGCTCGGCGATCTGAGCGATGTCCGTTGCCGACACGTCCACGCAGACGACGACGAACTCGTCGCCACCGATGCGCGCGACGGTGTCGGTGGGACGTAACACCGAAGTGATCTGCTTCGTCGCATGGCGCAGCACGTCGTCACCGGCGCTGTGCCCGAACAGGTCGTTGACCGCCTTGAAGTGGTCGACATCGAGGAACACCACGCCGACGTGCTTGCCAGGTGTGCGGACGCGGGCCAACGCGTCGACCAGCCGATCGTGGAGCAACGCCCGATTCGGGAGACCGGTGAGGAAGTCGTGCGCTGCCAGGTGGGCCAGCTCCGCCTCCAGCCGCTTGTGCGCGGTGATGTCCTGCAGCTGTGCCAGGTAGTACTGGGGCTTCCCGGCCTCGTCGCGCACGAGCGTCATGTGCAGCGTGGCCCACACGTCTGTCCCGTCGGGCCGCACGTACCGGCGTTCTGCGCTGTAGGAGTCACTCCCCGCCTGCTGCGCGGCGAGCACCGCTTGGCGCAGTGGCGACTGCTCGGGATGGTCGAAGTCCCCCCACGAGCGGTTGATCAACTCCTCCGCCGGTCGTGCGAGGATCGCGCAAGCTGCCGCATTGACGCGGGTCGGCACGCCGCGCAGGTCGACGATCGCCGCGCCGATGCCTGCCTGCTCGAAGCCGATGTCGAACGCCGGGTCCCTCATCCGACGAGCCCAACCAGCACCGACGCGTTCCGAACTGCCTGACTCTCCACGCCACAACATCGGCCCCGCACGCCAAACCTTGACAACGTCGGCCCCGATTGCGGCATGGTCGGGCTTCTGCCACGCGGAACCGCGCACTACCATCCGCTGACACCGGTGAGGGTGCGCGAGGGGCGGTGCCGCAATGGCTGAAGATCGAAGCGTCGTCCTGCGTCAAGAGGCCGGCGCACTCGGCGAGCTCACCGCTTTGCACGCCGATCCGGTGTTCTACGGGCGCGGGGTGCCCCGCGGAGACGGGCGCACGGTGGTCGTCGTTCCCGGTCTGTTCGGCAACGACATGTACCTCCAACCGCTGCGCGGCTGGCTGCTGCGGATGGGGTACCGCCCGGTCCAATCGAACCTGCTGTTGAACGCCGGTTGCCCGAACCGCCTGCGCACCACCGTCGAGGACTCGTTGCGCCGTCAGCTCGTGCGTCGACCTGGACCCGTCGCGCTGATCGGTCACAGCCGCGGTGGGATGCTCTGCTGGGCGATCGCGTCCCGGCTGCAGCAGGACGCGTCACATCTGGTCCTGCTCGGTTCGCCGGCCGCCGCAGTCGTGCGGATGATGAGGTCCGGCGCCAGTGCGCCGACAAGCACCGTCGCCCGTTCCGAGGTGGCCGCCGCAGGAGCCCGGGCATTGAAGCTGATGGATCCCGACTGCAACGTGCCGGAATGCGGCTGCGCCTACACGGAGGATCTGTGCCGTCCACTGCACCCGACCACACGCGTCCTGTCGATCTACAGCAGCGACGACCGCATCGTGCGGCCCGGCGCGTGCCGGGTCGACGGTGCAGAGGACATCCAAGTGCGCGGCAGCCATGCCGGGTTGGCCTACAACCGCGCGGTGTATCCGCACCTGGGCCGCTTCCTCGCCGACATCTGACTGGCCGGCGCGTCGCGCAGGCCGGTCGCTCGTTCGCTCGATCAGCTCGGCGCGTCGACTGGGGCACCATTGCGACTCGCCGTCGCGGTGACGTCGGTCGCGCCGACGCCGCGAATCACGGCGTCGATCAACTCCGGGCGCAGCGCTCGTGCGGCGATGATCCGGTGCACGGAGCCCACCGCCAGGGCACGGTCGATGCTGTGCACCGCGTCGAACTCGGCGGCGACCTGGCCGAGCTTGTCGACCCGCACCGCCTCTGTGACCTCGGCGAGCTCGACGATCAGGCGGCCCTCGTCACCTGCCGGCGCGTCGGCGACGGCGCGTTGGAGGGCACGGACGCGTTCGTCGGCGCGCGTCCGCGCGTTGACGTCGCCGGTGAACACCACGGCCGCCGCCGGTGCACCGCCGATCACCGATGCGAACGACCCTTCGACCGCGAGCACCTCCATCCGATCGTTCAACGTGCCGGAGAACACGACGAACGCGCCGCCGTGGTACCGGGAGACGACGCACAGCACGATCGGCCCTGCGAAGTTGACGATCGCCCTGCCGATCTCGGCGCCGTACTCGAGTTGCAACCGGCGCAGCGACTCCGGCGAACCATCGAACCCTGAGAGGTTGGCGAGGACGACGACCGGGCGGTTGCCGCTCGCCGCGTTGATCGCCCGCGCGACCTTCTTCGACGACAGCGGGAACAGCGTGCCCGCCGACCACTGGTTCGGACCGTCGGCGGGTGTCTCGCCGTGGCGCGGCTGCGGGCGCGACTCGATGCCGATCATCGTGACCGAGCACCCGCCGAGGCGGGCGTCGTAGACCACGGCCGTCTCGGCCTCGGCCATGCCCCGCCACCGTTCGAGCGGGAGGCGGTCGCTGTCGAGGATCGCGCCCATCAGGGCGCGGATGTCGAACGGCTTCTTGCGATCCGCGTTCGTCTCCGCGGCGAAGATGTCGCCGACCGTCTTGAAGTCGGTGCCCTCGGCGACGTGCGGCGCGCTGCGGACGTCGCGGTCGACCGGATCGGTCGTGCCGACCCGGCGCGGCCCGTCCTCGCCGGGCACGACGTAGCACAGGTCATGGTGGGCGTGGACGATCGCGCAGGCGGCGGCGAGGTCGGGAGCCCAGTACTGCGCCTCCCCGTTCGGTCCCATGATCCGTTCGTAGCCACCGATGCCGAGGTTGTTCTCGGCCGACACGCCGCCCGAGTAGTCGATCGCCTGCTTGCCGGTGAGCACCATCGCGCTGTCGGGGGTCATCACCAGGATCCCCTTGGTGTGCATCAGCATCGTCGCTTCCGCGTTCCAGTACGGCTGCGCGCCGACGTTGATGCCGGCGACGACGACGTTGACCTCGAACCCCCGCTGGGTGTGCTCGACGAGCCGGCGCAGCACCCGCGCCACCCAGTCGAGGTTCTCGCTGCCGCTGTCCATCGCGATCTTGGCGCCCGCCGACAACGCGAACCAGTCGATCGGCACCACGAGCCGCTCGGCCAGGTCGATCGCCGCGAGGAGGATCCTGCACTCCGGTTCTGCGATCGAGCCCATCGCCCGTGTCGGGTCCCCGAACAGTGCGACCCGGACCATCCCGTCCGGATGGTCCTTGCTGAACGCGGTGACGATCCCGGCGACGATGCCGGCCCGGTTGGCCCCCTTCGGCCGGTCGACGGGCGCGAACGATCCGTCCTCGAGCAGGTCGTGCTCGACGAACGTCCCGCCAGGACCGGCGAGCAACGGGACCAGCTCGTAGGGGTGCTGGAGCCCGCGACGGCGTGCCTGGAGCACCTTCTGCGAGTACTCGTCGAGGGTCTGGATCGGTTCGTTGGGCGGGGTCCTGAACCGCGCCGTCACGCCGTGCCCCGGCTCGTAGGCGAGGCGCAGCTCGACCTCGTCGACGCGGCCGGACGCGGCGTCGGCGAACCGTCCCTCGACGACGACCTGCTCGATGCCCAACCCCTCCGTGAGCGGCGCGAGCCGGCGGGCGACACGGTTGAGGTCGTCGACAGACAGCTCGGCGACGGGCCAGACGTACAGCGCGATCCTGTTCAGGTCGAGGTTCGACCGCTGCGACCGGGCCGGCTCGGCGCGGCGGATCCCTTCGAGGCACGCGTCGAGGACGTGCTCCACCTCGGGCAGCGCGGTGACGTTGCCATCTGCGTCGGTCACCGGCGTCAGGTCGCGCACCTCGGCGACCGCGACGAGGCGCACGTCGGCGGGGTTGGTGCGCGCGACGCACTCGAACAGGTGGACGTCCTCCGCCGACGGCAGCCTGGTGATCTCGAAGTCGGCGAGGCGCCACATCCGCAGGCGGCGGGCGATCATCGGGTGCAGGCCGCGGAACTTGACGTCCTCTGCGAACGCGTCGTGCCGCGTCACGGGCGGATCGACCATCCAGTACGGCCGTTCGCCGGTCACGTCGGAGCGTCGGAAGGTGAGGTACTGGATCACCACCGCCGGTTCGGTGCGGCAGGCGATCACTGCGATGCGGGTCACGTTGGGGGGCACAGCGGTCGACGAGAGGTGCGCGCCGACCTGCGCGGCAAGCGAGTCGATGCCGCCGTCACCCTCCGACTCCATCAGGTACAGGTCGACGACCACGGTCTCCCCGGCCGTCACGTCGGAGGCGACGCGCGTGATCACGTCGGTCGCCCGATCGAGCTCGTCGCGGCGGAACCGGACCACCACGACGTGCACGACCCTGTCGCGGTGCACGTACGCCGTGCGCACCACCTGTGCGCCGGTGACCATCTCGTAGCGCATCTCGGCGAGCTCGCGGATCTTGTAGTACCGGCGGGTGAGCACGTCGAGCAGCGGCGCAGGAGCGATCGCGTCGGCCAGCGCGCCGCCGGACGCGATGATCGGCAGCAGCGGCTGCGGGCAGGCGATGAGGGCCTGCACGGCGAGTTCGCGCGCCGTCCCGGTGTCGTCCTCCAGTCGCGCCAGGTGGCGCTCCATGTCCTGGCGGACGCGGCGGCTGGCCTCCTCGACGAGTGACTGGTCGAGGTGACGGTGGCGGACGCTGCGCGCCAGGTTGGCGATCGCCGGATCGCCGCGTCGCGTGCTGTCGACCAACCGGTCGAGCGTGTCGCGCAGCTCGGGCGGCCACTGCCCGGGCTCTCGGCCGTCCGCGAGCTGGCGCTCGAGCAGCCCGACGATCGTCGGCGCGAGCGCAGCGCGGCGTTGGTGGGCCAGGAAGATGCGGTACAGCGCATCCTCGAGCGCGCCGTCGGGTTCGAGGCCGTCGATCTTGTAGTGCGCCAACGCGTCGAGCAGCCGTGCCCGAAACCGTGACGGCAGGCCTTCGCGCTCGATGTCGAGCGAGCGGAGGTACGTGTTGAAGTGCTCCCGCGGGCTGGTCGAGTCGGGCGCCTCCGCATCGTCGTTGCCGAGGTCGCGGGTCAACGTGGCGAGATGGACGAAGGCGTCGAGGATCTCGAGCT
This sequence comes from Acidimicrobiales bacterium, assembly GCA_038213195.1. Classification (GTDB taxonomy): domain Bacteria; phylum Actinomycetota; class Acidimicrobiia; order Acidimicrobiales; family Ilumatobacteraceae; genus JAODBQ01. Next base: position 7,541 of record JBBQTN010000032.1, read on the forward strand.
CGGCGTGATCGGCGCGGTCGACGTCGATCGGCGAATCAACCCGGTTGGCGCCGCGGGCCTGGCGGTAGCGCTCGAGCACACGTCGCGCCGTGGTGGCATCGATGTCGAACCCGAGCACGGCGGCGCGCAGCGTGTCGAGCTGCGCTCGGCAGCGCCGATCGTCACCGAGGTCCGGATCGCTGTCGGCAGCCGTCCACTCCGTGAAGTCGATCGTCGCTGCTCGCTCGGCGGACGCACCGCTGTCACCCGCATCCGACGCGTCGATTCGCGCGATCGGCTCGATCCGCAGCAGGGGCGCACCGGCGTCGACCTGCACGTTGCGGGCCACGAAGACATCGCGGACGCGGCCCCGTGCCGGCGCGGCGATGTTGATCTCCATCTTCATCGCCTCGACGACCAGGATCGGGGTGCCGACCTCGACGATGTCGCCGACCGCGACGTGCACGCCGACGACGAGCGCGGCGGCCGAGGCACGCACCACCCCGCCGTCGTCGCGCGAGAAGCGGTGGGCGACGCCGCCGACCTCGACGAGGTGGTCGGCGCGCTGCGTGGACGAGACGACGGAGAACCGCTGGTCACCGATGGTCAGCCGGCTGTGGGCGCGTCCCAGCCGGTCGACGGCGACCGTCACCGGCCGCCCGTCCAGCACGAGACGGTAGGTGCCGCGGCCGGTCCGGCCGACCCACACGCTCGACGCGCTGCCGCGATTGCGCAGCTCGATCTCGTGGCCGACGTCGTTGCCGGCGTGCGGCCGTCCGCGCCGGGCCCACTCGAAGAACCTGTCCCGCTCGTCCTGTTCGATCGCGTCGGCAGCGTCGATCGCCGCGACCATCAGCGCGACGTCGCGGTGCTCGGTCGAGGTGAACTCGTCGGTGGCCGTGACCCGGTCGAGCCAGCCGGTGTCGATGTCGCCGTCGCGGACCTCGCGGCGTTCGAGCAGCTCGAGCAGGAACGCCTTGTTGGTCGTGCCTCCGTCGATGATCACCGTCGTGTCGGCGACCGCCCGCCACAGCCGCGACAGCGCCTCGTCGCGATCTCGTCCCCAGGCGATGACCTTCGCGATCATCGAGTCGTACTCGGGTGGGATCAGGTCGCCTTCTGCGACCCCGGTGTCGACGCGGATCCCGGGCCCGACCGGGACGGAGAACATCGTGATCCGGCCCGGTGCGGGGGTGAAGCCGCGCTGCGGGTCCTCCGCGTTGAGCCGCGCCTCGATCGCGTGCCCGAACGACGCGGGGGCACATCCGTCCGGCTGGGTGTCGACGAGCCGGCCGCCTGACGCGACGAGCAGCTGCAGCTTGACGATGTCGACCCCGGTGGTCAGCTCGGTGATCGGGTGCTCGACCTGCAGCCGGGTGTTGACCTCCAAGAACGCGAACGTCTGCTCACGCGGCTGGTAGAGGAACTCGACGGTGCCGGCGTTGACGTAGCCAGCGGCCTGGGTCAGCCGCACAGCTGCGTCGCGCAGCACGAGGTCCTGCTCGACGGTGAGGGCAGTCGAGCGCGACTCCTCGATCACCTTCTGGTTGCGGCGCTGCAGGGTGCAGTCGCGCACGCCGAGCGCCCACGCCGTGCCGTGATTGTCGGCGATGATCTGGACCTCGACGTGGTGGGCGTCCTCGACGACCCGCTCGAGGAACACCGTCGGATCGCCGAACGACTTCAGCCCCTCGGTCCGGGCGCTCTCGAACGCGGCGGCGAGCTCGTCGGGACGGGTCACCTTGCGGATGCCGCGGCCGCCGCCGCCCGACGTCGCCTTGATCATCAGCGGGTAGCCGATCTCGCCGGCGTGGTGCTGCGCCTCCTGCAACGTCTCGACCGGCCCGCCGCTCCACCTGGCCACAGGTACCTCGGACTGCTCGGCGAGCAGCTTGGCGCCGATCTTGTCGCCGAGCAGGCGCATCACCGCACCGCTCGGGCCGATGAACACGACGCCGATCCGCTCGCACAGCTCGGCGAACTCCGGCCGCTCGGCGACGAAGCCCCACCCGACCCACGCCGCGTCGGCCCGTGCCTCGCGCAGGGCACGCTCGAGGATCGCCAGGTCGAGGTACGGGCTGCCGGCGCCCGTGGGACCATCCGGGTCGAGGCACACGGCCTCATCCGCAGCGCGGACGAACATCGCCCGCTCCTCGGCGCGGGTGTGCAGCGCGATCGTGCGCAGGTCACGGCCCTGCTCCCGGCCGAGCTCGCGCACCGCGTGGATGAGCCGCATCGCGGCCTCGCCCCGGTTGACGACCGCGATACGACTGAAGGTGTCGATGCGATCGCTCATCGATCAAACGGCTTCACACAACGCCCCCGGCGAGCTCCGATGGTGCACTGTAAACCGGTCGGGCCACCGACGCCTGCTCGGACCGGGTCGGTGAACGACCGGGTGGCGCGGCGCCGCGCAGGAGGGGTCCGCGTCAGGCGCCCGGCCCGACGACGAGGCCTGTCTCGGTGCCGAACCGCGCCGCGAGCACGTCCGCGACCGACAGGCCCGCCGGCGCGACCATCCCGCCACTGCGCACCCGGTACGCGTGCGGTGTCGTCGCGGCGGCCGGTTCCACGCCGCGCCCGAGGTCGCGCACCGCGTCCAGGACCGCCCGACGGAAGCGGACGATCCCCAGATCCGTCGGGCCGAGGTGCTCGCGGGTGCGGTCGACGATGAAGCCCTGGCTGTCCTGAGCGGCGGCGTCCTGCTCGGAGATCCCCTCGATCCCGGTGAAGCTCGTCGTCTTCTGCGCCGTCCGGTCGATCAGGTAGTCGTTGGCCCGGTTGCGGATCGGCACCCACTGCTCGTCCACCTCGGCATGGACGCTCGGCACACCGGGGATGAACCGGTTCTCCTTGTCCGTCAACGGCCGTTCCGGGTTCCAGCTGTAGACGTACACCCAGCAACTGCGGTCGTCGATCGGCACCCACGTCTGCCCGAAGTAGCTGTCCCCTGGTGCCGAGCCGGGAGCGAGGCTGTGGTTCGGCATCAGGAACTGGGTGACCCGCCAGTACAGGTCCTCACCGTCGGCGTGACGGGACGCGGCGAGGAGCAGGCCGGCGTCGTGCGCGACGACTTGGAACACGGGTCGCGCGTCGTCCTTCATCCACCTCGTCGCCTCGGCCAGCGGATGGCTGCGACGCCGCGGCGGCAGATCCGGCACCGTCAGCGGCGTGTGCAGGAACGAGAAGTGGGCGGTGTCGAGCGCGCCCTCGCAGGCCTGCGCCCAGTTGCACTGCTGCAGCTTCTTGGTGACGAACCGGTGCGGCGGCGCGAGCAGCCCGAACTCCAGCTCGGGCAGCTGCGGTTCGTGCTCGGGCGGCCCGAGGTACGCCCAGATCATGTCGCCCCACTCGCGTGTCGGATAGGCCGTGAGCCCCACCCGGGCGCGGATCCCCTCGTCGCGCGCCATCGTCGGGATGTCGACGCAGTGACCATCGACGTCGAACTTCCACCCGTGGTAGATGCAGCGGATGCCGCAGTCCTCGTTGCGCCCGAAGAACAGGTCGGCACCGCGGTGCGGGCACATCGCCTCGACGAGGCCGACGCGGTTGCCACTGTCGCGGAAGGCGACGAGGTGCTCGCCGAGCACGGTCACCCGCATGGGCGGGCAGTCGGGCTCCGGCAGCTCGCGGGCGAGCAGCACCGGCTGCCAGAACCTGCGGAACAGATCACCCATGCCGGTGCCGGGACCCGTCCGGGTCAGCAACTCGTTCTCCTCGGCACTGAGCATCGCTGCCTCCTCCGACAACAACCCTGTCCCCAACGTTGCGCACGACACCCCTCGACATCGGGTCCCCTCGCCGCACCAGTCTGACCTGTCCCGCGCCCGTCGTGCGGGTCGACCACGACGCTTGTCCCGCACCGCGCCGAGCTGGCAGCGTTGGGTCTCGACGACGGAGGAGGGTTCACGGTGGCCAAGCTGATCTACTCGGCGATCGCTTCGCTCGACGGGTTCGTCGCGGACGAGGGCGGCAACTTCGACTGGGCAGCGCCCGACGAGGAGGTGCACCGGTTCGTCAACGACCTCGAGCGGCCGATCGGCAGCTACCTGTACGGGCGGAGGATGTACGAGGTGATGGCCGGCTGGGACAGTGCGGAGCTGCTCGCGGACCAGCCGCCGGCCGGGGTGGACTTCGCGAGGATCTGGCAGGCGGCCGACAAGGTCGTCTACTCGACGACCCTGGCGGGTCCATCCAGCGCCAGGACGCGGATCGAGCGAACGTTCGAGCCCGACGCGGTGCGGGAGATGAAGGCGAACGCGCAACGCGACATCACCGTCGGCGGCCCCGGTCTCGCCGCCCACGCGATCAAGGCAGGGTTGGTCGACGAACTGCAGTTGTTCGTGGTGCCCGTCGTGGTCGGAGCCGGCACGCGATCGCTGCCCGACGATGTTCGCGTCGACCTCGAACTGCTCGAAGAGCGTCGCTTCGGCGGCGGCGTCGTCTACCTCCACTACCGCACGCGGCGATGACCGCGCGCCCGCCGGAGACACTGCCCGCGATGAACGACTCCAAGCCGCGCCGCCTCGGGTCGTCGAGCCCGCTGTGCGCTGACCGGATACGCGCCGCGGCGCGCGCTACTCGGAGCGCAGGATCACGGCCGGCTGCACGAGCGCGGCGCGCCGCCCCGGGATGATCGCCAGCGCGTTCGCTCCCAGGACGGCCGCGGGGATCACGATCAGCAGCGCGCTCAAGGTCAACGGGGAGTGGAACACGAGCGGGACGCGGTCGGTGATCGCCCGCCAGCCGGCGCGGCCACCGATGAGTCCGATCGGGATGCCGACGATCAGCCCGGCGAGGGCGACGACGGAACCGAACGCGGCGAGGATGATCCGTGAGCCGCCACGGGTCACGCCGAGCGCGCGGAGCACGGCGAGGTCCTTGCGCCGCCGCCGCACCGAGGAGAACAGCGCGTGCCCGACGGCGAGCACACCCAGCCCGCTGAGGAACCAGGCCAGCAACGTCGGCAGGGCGCGCACGTTGTGCAGGTTGCCGAGCTCCTCCGGTTGCTCGGCGGGACTGACGTACGCGCCGGACTCGCCGACCTCGGTCCCGAGCGCCTGCACCTGATCGGCGATGTGCGAGCGGTCGGTGAAGCGCACGGCGACCGAGAAGCCGCCCACATCCGACTGGATCGACCCGCCGACGAGATCGAACCACACGGCGGGGGTGATCAGTGCGCCCTCGTCGAACTGGGAGTGGACGTCGGACGGGAACAGGCCGAGGCCGACGACGTTCAACGGAGCCCCCGAGCCGAGGGTCAGCGTGTCGCCGATGCCGACGCCGAGATCGTGTGCGGTCGAAGGACCGATCTCGATCTCGTCGTCGTGCTCAGGGGCGCGGCCCGACAGGGTGACGAACGCGACATGCGCACCGGCGCCCTGGTCGACGACGGCGAACGTCGGCACGCCGACGTCGCCGACCTCCACGACCTGGCGCGCGACGGTTGCGGTCGCGGCGACTCCCGGTTGGGCCTGCACCGAACCGACGAGCGAATCGCTGACACCCTTCGCCGAGATGTCGGCTGGTGCCGGCGTGACGGTGGCGTCCCAAGCCACCCCGGCGACCGAGGGGTGCTTGAACGCCTCGTTCAACCCGTGGTTCAGCGTGATGATCGCGATCAGGCCGGCGACCGCGGCCGCTGCGCCGATCAGCGCCGGCCGGCTGTTGCCACGACCGTCGCGACCCGTGCCGTCGACGACCATGCGCGCCCCGATGCCGATGGTCAGCGGACGGACGAGCCCGAGGTGACCCAGCCACCGCGGCGTCATGGCGACCTGCCGGGAGCTGCGATGGATGGCCCGCCTGCTGAACGATGCGCTGCCGGCGACCACGAGCACGGCGGTCGTCAGCGCTGTCGCAGCGAACAGCGCGACGTTGATGCGGATGCCCCGGTCGGGGTCGACGCGGGCGGCGAGGCCAACCGGGAACCACCGTGAGCCGATCGTCGCGGTCGCGCCGGCGACGACGAGCGCGACGGCAGCCGTCAGCAGGTGCGGGCGAACGGCTGCGCCGACCATCTGTCCACGCGACATGCCGAGGGCGCGCAGCGTCGGTTCGTCGACGGCGATCGTCGTCGCCGAGCGGGCCACGGCCTGGCCGATGAACACCAGTCCGGCCAGCGCGACGATCGCCGCGAGCAGCAGCAGCATCGCCCGTTCGACGTCGGTGGTCGCCGTCACCCGGCGACCCGTGACGTGCAGGTCGAGCACGGGGGTGCCGGGCGAGAGGTCGGTGTTCGCGTCGCGACGCAATGCGGACACGTCCTTGGCGCCATGGGTCAATTGGATGACCGCGTTCTCGGAGAGGTAGGCCTGGCTCGCGTAGCGGGCGACGAAGCCGGGCGAGAGGAAGGCGCCTCCCGAGAACGAGTAGCTGAGCGGGCTGTGCACGATGCCGACGACCTTCACGCTGAGCGACGGGCCGTGGGCCGGCTCGTCGAAGCTCTGGTCCGGCGTCATCGCCGTGAACGGGACGACGTCGCCGACGTGGATGCGCTCCTGCGCGGCGGCGTCGTCAGTGACGATCGCCTCGTCGGCAGCGTCGAGGTCGAACATCCGACCGGCGACGACGATCGGACGGTCGACCTGCTGGAGGAACTGACCGTCCACCGGGACGAAGAACAGGTCCCCTTCAACGCCGGCGACGTTGCCGAAGGCGAGCGCCCAGCGCGCCAGCGACTTAACCTCGGGCCGCGCCGCGAGCTTGCTCCAGTCCGGGTGGGGGATGTCGAGCTGCGAGGGGAAGACGATCGCGTCGCTCGCGTTCGTCCTCTCGCGCAGCCGGGACAGGGCCGAGCCGGTCCGCTGTGCTCCGTCGAACGCGGCGATCGCGAGCCCCGCGGTGAGCCCGGCCAGGACGCCGAGCACGATCAACGAGATCAGCCGGCCGCGCAGATCGCTCCGGCTCCATGTCGCCGCCGGCGAGCTCGAACGCACGGACCCATGATGGTTGATGGGTCACGGCCCCGACAATGGTGGTGACGCGGCGAGCGAGTGGTGCCAGCAACACCCGACGACACCGGACGGCACCCTGTCGGAGCGCTCGACGACGGACCATCATCACTGCATGCGAATCGAAGGATCTGTCACTGCGATCTCGTGGATCCCCTCCGAGGCGATCACCGGGTTGGGCAAGCTCCCGTTCGCGTCCGGTCTGGCGCACTACGACATCGCCCCGCCCGACGCGATCGGGGGCGAGGGCACGACCGTCGAGGAGCTGCGCGAGGCGGACCGGTTCCGCTTCGCCAACCACCTCGTCGCATGGGTCGACGTGGACGGCGACGGCAACGTGGTCGACGCCGGCTACTCCGGCGGCGGGCTGATCGGTTCGACCACGATCGGCTTCGGTGACGGGATCACCGTCGCCGCGGTCGCCCTCGCCGACAAGCAGGCCGAGCCGGAGCGTGGCGACGGCTGGGTGCGCTTCCTGCAGACCGCCGGCGGACGCACGGGGGTCCCCGCGCCGCGCACCGTCCGCCGTCCGCCGTTCGTGCAGTACCACGCCCCGATCGCGTGGTCGACGCTCGCCTTGACGATCTACTTCGACGGGCGCGTCGACGGTCAGCTGGTCGGCGCCAGCCCGTTCCCGCGCCACTGGGTGTACGGCACGACGGGGGAGTTGATGGCCAAGACCGGCGTGATCGACTTCAAGACGTGGTACAAGAGCGCCTTCGGCGATCACACCCCGTGGGGCGACCTCGATTCGCCGGCGCTGACCACCGCCGTCGAGACGGCGCTCGAGCGTGAGCTGTCGTCGGCGATCATGCGCGGCGCCGCGAAGCCGACGATCCGCAAGTTCAAGGAGGGCGAGGTGGTGGTGAGCCAGGGGGACCAGGGCGACGAGCTGTTCCTGCTCCTCGACGGCGTGCTCGCGCTCGAGGTCGACGGTACGGAGCTGGCGATCATCGGGCCAGGCGCCGTCGTCGGGGAACGAGCGGTGCTCGAAGGCGGCCTGCGCACGGCGACGTTGCGCGCGAAGAGCGCCTGCAAGGTTGCCGTCGCCCCGGCGGGCGCGATCGACCGCGACGCCCTCGAACGGCTCTCCTCCGGCCACCGCCGCGAGGACCAGGTGCCCGAGCGCCAACCTGCAGAAGGTGCAGCGGGCTGAGATGCGCTTGTGGATGTGCGGTGTGCGCGGCTCGACGCCGTCGCCGGGGCTCGACTTCGCCGGCGTCGGCGGGCACACCTCCTGCGTCGCGCTCGCCCACGACGACGAGGTGCCGTGCCTGGTCCTCGATGCCGGGACGGGCCTGCGGCGGCTGACCGGGTTCCTCGGCGAGGCGCCCTTCCGAGGCACGCTGCTGCTCGGCCACCTGCACTGGGACCACACCTGTGGCCTGCCGTTCTTCGCCGCCGGCGACCGCGACGACTCGTTCGTGCGCGTGCTGCTGCCCAGCCAGCAGGGCGAGGCGGAGCAGCTGCTCGGCAGGGCGATGTCGCCGCCGAGCTTCCCGATCACACCGGGCGAGCTGCACGGGGCGTGGTCGTTCGGCTCGATCGAGGAAGGGGTGCACCGGCTGGAGGGGTTCGAGGTCCTCGCTCGCGAGATCCCGCACAAGGGAGGGCGGACGTTCGGCTACCGGATCACCGACGGGCGCGGTCGCAGTGTCGCCTACCTCTCCGACCACGGGCCACAGGCGCTCGGTCCCGGTGAGCACGGGCTCGGCGAGCTGCACCCGGCCGCCGTCGAGCTCGCCGCGGGAGCCGACCTGCTCATCCACGACGCGCAGTACACCGAGGCGGAGCTGACCACCCGCAGCCTCTACGGCCACAGCGCCGCCGACTACCCGGCACTGCTCGCCACCCAGGTCGGGGCCACCAGGGTGCTGCTGTTCCATCACGACCCGAACCGCACCGACGAACAGGTCGCGGCGATCGCCGCGCACGTCGCTGCGGCCTACCCGGGTGTCGACGTCGACGTCGCCACCGAAGGAATGGTGATCGACCTGTGAACGACCCCGACGCGACGTCCGCCGTCGCGGCGCCCGCAACAGCCAACATCACCGTGTTCCTCGCCGACGACAACGTCATCGTGCGCGAGGGCGTGCGGGCGATGCTGGCCCGGAACAAGGACATCGAGATCGTCGGCGTCGGCGACGACTACGCGAGCCTCGTCGCCGGTGCCTCGGCGAGCGCGCCGAACGTGGTCGTGTCCGACATCCGCATGCCACCGTCGTTCCAGTCGGAAGGCATCGACGGGTGCAAGGAGATCCGCAAGCGCCACCCCGGCACGGGCATCGTGATCCTCTCCCAGTTCGACGATCCCGACTACGCGATCGCACTGCTCAGCGAGGGCGCTGCCGGCTACGCGTACCTGCTCAAAGACCGCATCGCAGAAGGCGATCAGCTGGTCGCGGCGATCCGCGCCGTCGCCACGGGCGGTTCCGTGCTCGATCCGACGATCGTCGACGCGATGATCCGGCCAGCCGTGCGCAAGGGCGACCTCAGTGCCGACGACGAGGCGTTGCTGGCGATGATCGCCGCCGGCAAGCCGATCAAGGCGATCGCCGCCGCCCGTCGGACCACGCCGGCCGCGGTCAACGAGGACGTCGAGCGCCTGTTCGCCGGCCTCGCAGCGAGCGCGTCTGCGGGTGCCAAGGGGGCGCTGCGCCGGCTGCGGATGCTCCACGAGGCGATCGTCAGTCGCGAGGAGCAGGGTGAGTCGCTGTCGCGGCTGCTGCCGGGTGGCGTGGCCGAGCGGCTGCTCGCCTCCGGCCGCGGGCTCGGCGAGACGGAGGCCCTGAACGTGACCGTGCTGATGAGCGACATCCGTGGCTACTCGACGATCTCCGAGCACGCCGACCCGTCCGCGCTGGCGCGCCAGCTGAACACCCATCGCGCGGAGATGAACCGGGCGATCATCGACCAGACCGGCACCGTCATGCAGTACGTCGGCGACGCCGTGATGGCGGTGTTCGGTGCCCCGGAGCCGACCACGGATCACGCCGACCGCGCCCTCGCCGCGGCCGCGGCGATGCACATGGCCCAGCACGCCGTCAACGAGCGGTGGGTCGCCACCGGGCTTCCCGCGTTCGAGATCGGCATCGGCCTGTCGACCGGCGATGTCGCCGCGGCGCTGCTCGGCTCGGAGGAGCGTGCCGAGTACACCGTGGTCGGCGACTCGGTCAACCTCTGTCAACGGCTCCAGCAGTTCGCGTCAGGGGGCCAGACGGTGATCAGCGAGGCGACCTGGGGCGCGTTGACCGCGCCGCCCGCCGACGCCGAGCAACTCTCCGAGGAGATCGTCAAGGGCCGGCAGACACCGGTGCGCCCGTACCGGATCGGTTCGCGACAATGAGCGCGCGGCTGCCGACCAGATGGGCACAGCGTCCGAACAGCACGCAAGGGAGACACGGATGAACGAGCAGCCGAGCGAGACAGCAGTCGAGGCCCGCGGTGTGTTCCGCACGTTCGAAGCCGAGCTCGCCCCGGTGCGTGCGCTGCGTGGCGCCGATCTGACGGTCGGCACGGGGGAGTTCGTGGCCGTGATGGGGCCTTCGGGATGTGGCAAGAGCACGTTGCTGAACATCATCGCCGGGTTGGACATCCCCGACGAGGGCGAGATCTCCGTCGCCGGTGAATCGCTACGCGGCCGCGACGCCAACGATCTGGCGCGGATGCGTCGCACCCACATCGGCATCGTCTTCCAGTTCTTCAACCTGCTCGAGGGGATGACCGTGCAGGAGAACGTCGTGATGCCGGCGTTGATCGCCGGCGTGAAGCGCAAGGCAGCCGAGACGCGAGCTCGCGACCTCCTCGACCTGCTCGGCCTGTCCGACAAGGCCAAGGCCGCGCCGGCGACCCTGTCGGGCGGGCAGCGGCAGCGTCTCGCGGTCGCCCGTGCGCTGGCCAACCGCCCGACCGTGCTGCTCGCCGACGAGCCGACGGGTGCGCTCGACTCGGCAGGCGGCGAAGAGATCCTCGAGCTGTTCCGCCGCCTGCACGACGACAGCGGCCAGACGATCCTGCTGATCACCCATGACCAGCCCGTCGCCGATGCCGCGTCGCGGCTCGTGCGGATGCGCGACGGCCGGGTCATCGACGACGGCATGGAGGCGGTCGTAACGGGTGACACGACCGGGAGCGCGCCCGCGGTTCCCGTGGCCGACGCGAGCGCGTGAGTGACGACCCAGCCCATCGACATCGTGCGGGTGGTGGTGATCGCGGCGTGGGCCGGGGCCGGGACGTCCGTCACCGTTCGCCGTCGCGGCGACCACATCGGCACGGTCGCGCTTGGCGGTGCCGCGCTGGGCGTGCTGGCAATGGTTTGCGCGTCGGCGGATCATCCACGCCCGGTGAGCGTCCTGCTCGGCCTGCTCGCGGCGTGTGGGTTGCATCTCCTGCTGGCCCTGCCCGACGGCAGGCTCGGCGACCTGCCGCGCCGCGCTGCGGTGATCACCGGCTACGCCGTCGGCGGACTCACGGGGTTGGTGGTGCCGACGCACGAGAGCGATCCCGCCACATGGCCGTTCGTGGTCCTGTGGGCAGTGGTGCTGCTGATCGGGCTGTCGGCGTCCAACCTTCGCTATCGCCTCGCCAGCGCGGTCGACCGGCAGCGGATGCAGTGGATCGGCTGGGCGATGGCCGTCGCTGCGGAGCTGAGCCTGATCGTCGTCGCGCTGCGGTTGATGGCAGCGTGGCCGCCTCATCCGACGGTGTTCGTGTTCGCTGCGACCGTGTTGATCCCCGCGGCGATCGTCGCCGGGACCAACCCGCGCACGATCGCCCGGGTCGATCAGCTGCTGACCCACACGGTCTCCCTCGCCGGGTTGACCGCGCTCGTGATCGTCGCCTACGTCGCCGTCGTCGTCGCCCTGGGCCGTTCGCTGCGCGATGGCGAGCGGTCGTTGCTGCTGCTGTCGATGGTCGCTGCGTTGGGCGCAGCGATCGTCTCGGTGCCGCTGCGGACCAAGCTCGCCGATGCGGCGAACCAGGCGGTGTACGGCGAGCTCGTCGCGCCGGAGGAGGCGCTGCGCACCTGGGGCAGCCGGCTGACGCGGGCGATCCCGCTCGACGAGCTGTTGCTGCAGCTGACCGAGTCGCTGCGCAAGTCGATGCGGCTCGCCTCGGCCGAGATCTACACGGGCGGCGAGGGCCGCTACGAGCTCGCCGCCGGCGTGCCGCACCGCGACGCCCCTGCGCTGCTGCTCGGCGACAAGGAGCAATCCGTCGTCGCCAAGGCGGGGGTCTCCGGTGGAACGTGGCTCGACGTGTGGATGCCCCAGCTCGCGCCCGCCAAGAGCGCCAGCACCCGTGTCGCGCCGATCGCCCACGGCGGCGCATTGCTCGGCCTGATCGTGCTCACCCGGCGCGACGACGGCGAGCAGCTGAGCGACGAGGACGACCGGGTGCTGACCGAGCTGGCCCGCCAGGTCGCGTTGGCGTTGCACAACGTGCAGTTGGACTCGGCGCTGCAGGCGTCGCTGGCCGAGTTGCAGCAGATCAACGTCGACCTGCAGGAGTCGCGGTTGCGCATCGTCACCGCCGGCGACGCTGAACGACGCCGGCTGGAGCGCAACCTGCACGACGGCGCGCAGCAGCACCTCGTCGCGATGGCGGTCAAGCTGCGGATCGTCGAGGAGCTGATCGAGGACGATCCGAACGAGGCGACGAAGGTCGTCGAGGAGCTGCGCGAGGCGCTCAAGGACGCGATCGCCGAACTGCGCGCCCTGGCCCATGGCATCTTCCCGCCGTTGCTGTCGTCGGGCGGGTTGCGCGAGGCGCTCCCCGCGGCGGCCGGCCGCGCCGCGCTGCCCACCACCGTCGACACCGCGGGCACCGGGCGGTACACGCCGGAGATCGAATCGACGGTGTACTTCTGCTGCCTGGAGGCGATGCAGAACGCGGGCAAGCACGCCGGTGACGACGCCGAGATCGAGATCCGCGTGTGCGACGACGGCCGGATGTTGACGTTCGAGGTCATCGACGACGGCGCAGGCTTCGATCCCTCACCGCGGGGCGCGGTCGGACACGGCTTCGTGAACATGACCGACAGGCTCGGCACCGTTGGTGGCCGCCTGCACGTCTCGTCGTCGGCGGGCACAGGGACGACGGTGCGCGGCGAGATCCCGCTGACGGCGGAAGCTGCGCCGCCGGCGCACGCCGTCAGCGGCTGAACAGCGGGTCCCCGCCCGCCTCCCACAGTCGGCGCAGGGCGCGACCGCCGAAGTCGTCCTTGTTCACGTAGGCGATCGCGCCCGACGTGCGTGCCGACGGGGGCAGGTCGCCGAGGTCGTAGGTCGACAGCAGCACGACGCGGGTCGTCGGGTGGGCGGCGATGATCGCCGTGGTCGCCTCGATCCCGTCGATGCCGCCCATGTTGATGTCCATCAAGACGAGGTCGGGTCCGAGCTCGTCGACCCGCGCGATCGCCGCCTCCCCGGATTCCGCCTCGCCGATCAGCTCGAACCCGACCAACCGTTCGAGCACCGCGCGCGCCGCGTCGCGAAAGGGCGGCTGGTCGTCGACGACCAACACCTTGACCGCCCCCTGCGGAACGGTGGCGCTGGCGGCGAGGTCCGGCGGAGACACGGCCATCATCCGTTGACACCGCAGGCGCCGTCGCGCCGTCTCGCTCGTGTGGGTTCGACGCCCGGTGGCCGCATCGTCACACCGGAACGGTACCCAAACCCTGGGCCTTTGACAGGGTGGCCAGCCACACTTTCTCGTGGCGACGGACGGTGATCGCGGGCAGCCCTGACACGGCGGCTGCGCTGCGTCACACCACGTTCGAGTGGGCGCGATCCGCGTAGCTGCGGGCAACCGCCCACGCGGCCTGACGTGACGCGTCCTGACCGGTGACCGCGGTGAGGAACGCCGAACGGTCGACGCACAGCAGATCGCTGTCGACGTTCGCGACCACCGTCGCCGTGCGCGCGACGTCGGCGAGGAGGGCGACCTCACCGAAGCCCTGGCCACGGCCGAGGGTGCGCACGAACGCGCCGTCGACGAACACGTCGACCGCGCCGCGCGAGATCGCGTAGTAGAGGTCGCCGGTCTCGCCGGCGGTGATGATCGCCTGACCGGACGCAGCGACCTCGTGCCGGCTCGCGCGGGCGATGCCCTCCAGCTCCGGCGGAGGCAACGCCGCGAACAGGGGCATCCGCCTGAGCAGGCGCACCTCGACGACGTGCGTGTCGGCGACGTCGTCGACGCCGCGCAGACCGAGCACGGCGGCGACGACCAGCAACCCGAGCAGGCAGCCCATCCCGGCCAGCGCGGCACGGACGCCGGCGACGGCGACGAGCACCTGCACCACGACGGAGCCGAGCACCGTCCCCGCCAGCGAGAGCGCCTCGAGGGTGGCGAACACTGCGCCGAGGGCATCCTGCGGGGCGGCGCGCTGGATCAGCATCCTGCCGGTCACGTCGAACACCGCCCGGCTGGATCCGATCACCGGCAGCAGCACCAGGGCGCTGGTCAGCGCCGTCCATCCGGAGAGGATGACGAGGGCGACGGCGATCGCCGCGAGCGAGGCGATCAGGTGCGGGGTCAGCAGGCGGCGGCCGACCAACAACGTGGAGAGCAGGCCGCCCACGATCGCCCCGCCCCCGAAGCACGCGCTGAGCAGGCCCGGGCCCGACGCATCGAGGTGCAGCGTGTCCGTCGCGAGGACGACGTAGGCCAAGTCGAGCCCGCCGATCAGGACGTACTGCCCGCCGAGCACGACCAACAGCGCAGCGACGCCCCTGCTGCGCGCGAGTCGTCGCGTGTCGTCGACGAGCCGGCGGCCGCGGGATCGCCTGGGTCGGTCGGGTCCCGGTGTGGCCGGCGGCGGGTCGAGGCGGGTCAGCGGGGTCGTCACGAACGTGCTCGACAACGCCATCGCCGCGCACGCCGCGAACACCAGCCCAGGGCCCTGGACCTCGAGCAGCCCGCCCGCGAGCAGCGGGCCGACCAGCACGGCGGTGTTGTCGACGTATCCCGTGAGCAGGTTGGCCGCGGTCAACTGGGCCGTGGTGGCGACGAGTCCCGGCACGACGACGGAGAACGCGGGGCGGATGAACGTCATCAGCGTCGTCGTCGCCGCGATCGGGGCGACGACGGTCGGCACCGGCGCGCCCGCGAGTGCGGCGAGCGCAGCCCACGTCAAGCAGATGGTCTGGGCCGCGAACACGACGACGAGCGACCGGTCCGGTCGGTCAGCGTCAGCGGCGGAGCCGCCGAACGGCGCCGCGAGTGCCGCCGGCACGACCAGGCAGAGCGACACGAAACCGGCTGCGGTCGCGCCGCCGTGGGCGTGCGCGTAGACGAGCGCGGCGGTCCACAGCGACCATTCCGCAGTCGCGGACGCGGCGCACGCGATCAGGGCGCGCACGAGGTCGTGATTGTGCAGCACGGCTCGCACCGGCGGGAGTCGGCGGTCGGTGATGGTCCGCAACGTAGGGCCACTCGATGGGGTGGTCGACCATGCTGGCCGCCCGGATGACGCGAGCCACCACGAACCTCATGGCGACGCTCCTCCCGTGTCGGCGAAGTAGAGCAGGACCGTCAGACCACAGCCGGTTGCATTCGCTGCGTGCGTCCGATTCAGTCGGCGCGTCGGCAGGCACGGACAAGTGGTGCCAGCACCTGCGTGAAGGCGGGTGAGCACCGGCGACGGGTGCGCTGCCGCGTCGTACGATCAGCCGATGACGGCCGTCGTGTACCGGCTGCGCACGATCATGCGAGCCCGTCGGGCGGCGACGCTCGGTGTGACGCTGGTGGTGACCATCGGGTGTGCGATCGTGCTCGCCTTCGCCGCCGGGGCGCAGCGCACGCTCACGGCGCCCGACCGCTACACCTCCGCGTTCGGAGGTGCGTTCGACGCGCTGGTCACCCAGGAAGGCGGGTCGCCGCGGACGGCAGAGGTGACGGCACTGCCGGATGCCGGCTCTGTCGAGGCGTTCACCTTCTTCTTCGGTGCCGTCGCCAAGCCGGGAACGACCGATTTCATCGACGCGCTGCCGTTCGCCGGAACCTACGGACCTGACGGCTCGCGGTTGATCCGTGGTCGTCCCGCCGACCCGAAGCGCGCCGGCGAGTTCGTCGCCAACCCCAAGTTCCTCTCGTCGACCGGCGCAGCGCTCGGAGACCACTTCGATCTCGCCACGTTGACCCAGGAGCAGGTCGATGCGAGCGGGTTCGACACGTCGGATCCGCAGGGCCCGCGCCTGTCCGCAGTCCTCGTCGGCGTCATCGACGGCCCGTCGCAACTCGACGACTCGTCGGCCAAGGTCATCTTCTCGCCGGCACTGCTCGCCGAACCCGGCATCGGTGTCTCCGAGACGCTGATGGCGGTACGGCTCCGTTCGGGTGTCGACCTGGCCACGTTCCGCTCTCAGCTCGACACGCTGCCCGACAGCGGCGCGCTGCGCCTCGAACGGGGGGTGCTCGTCAGTGAAACGATCCGCCGCGCCGTCGACGCAGAGGGCCGCGGCCTGTGGCTGCTCGCCGGAGTCGCCGCCATCGCCGCCATCGCCGTGCTCGGTCAGCTGATCACCCGGCAGGTCCGCCTGTCCGTCGCCGAGCGCGAGCGGCTCACGGCGATCGGCTGCACCGGCGGACAGCTCTTCGCCGAATCGCTGGGGCGAGCGGCTGTGTCGATCGTCGTCGGCTGCCTACTCGGGGCCGGTTTGGCGGTCGTCCCATCGGGCGTGTTCCCGTTCGGGTTCGTCCGCCATCTGGAACCGCGCGCCGGGGTGCGCTTCGACCAGACGGTGCTGCTGCTCGGGGCTGCGCTGTTCCTCGTCGCGCTGGTGTCGTGGACCGCGGCTGCGCTGGCGTTGAGCAGCTGGACCGCGCGACCCGTGCGCCCCTCGAAGGTCGTCGAGCAGGTCGCGACACGGGCCACGACCGCCGCGGCAACAGGCCTGCGCTTCGCGTTCACGCGGCGGGGCCGCGACCGAGGCTCGGCGCGTGCCGCGGTCACCGGGCTGCTGCTGACGGTGGCGGGCCTCGTCGGCGCCGTCACCTTCGGCGTCAGCCTCGACCGGCTGTTGCACGACCCGGTGCGGTTCGGGACCAACTACGACGTCGCCTTCGGTGACAACGGGGCCGGCTCGCTCCCGCCCGGTCTGCGCGAGCAGCTCGACGGCGACCCTGCGGTCGCCTCACTCATGCTGTACGCCAACGATCACGCGCGCGCCGGCGGCACGACGGTTCTGTTGCTCGGCATGCAGGCGCTGCGCGGCGACGGCGCACCGGCGGTCGTCAGCGGCCGGCTGCCGGCCAGCGGCGACGAGATCGCGTTCGGCCGGGTCACCGCGCAGGCCATCGGCGCGCATGTCGGCAAGCCCCTCACGCTCATCGGGACGAACGGTCCCCAGCAGTTCCGCGTCACCGGGATCGCAGTCGTCCCCGGCTTCGGCGCCAACGACGGCATGGGTGAGGGCGGGATCGTCACCGCGGCCGGTCTCGACCGACTCGACGACGCGGCGTCGTTCAACAGCCTCGCCGTGCGTCTCTCGCCGGGCTCGAGCCTGTTCGACCTCGCCGCCCGTCTCCCGATCGCGAATCAGCCCGGTGCGATCGTGCCGTTCCGACCCCCGACGATCGTCAACGTGGCCCGGATCCGCGCCATCCCGTTCGTGCTCGCCGTGCTGCTCGGCGCCCTGGCGCTGTTGACGATCGTCCACGTGATGATCACCTCGCTGCGCAGCCGGCAACGCGATCTGGCGGTCCTGCGCGCGCTCGGTGCCGACCGCGGCTGGGTGACCCGCGCGATCCACTGGGAGGCGACGGCGTTCACGGTCCTGCCGCTCGCGCTCGGCATCCCGCTCGGGATCATCGCCGGGCGTTCGGTGTTCGTCGTCTTCGCCGACAGCATGGGCGCGCTCGACGACGCCGCCATCCCCTTCGCGCTCGTCGCCGTCGTCGCCGCTGCGCTCATCCTGCTCGCCAACGCCACCGCAGCGGTCCCCGCCCATCGCGCCAGGCGGGTCCTCCCGGCGGTGGACCTCAACGCCGAGTGAGCCTCCCGTCAGTCGCGGCGCCGCCACGCGGCGCCCATGGCTGGTCGCGCGCAGGCGGGAATGGGGCGCGGCGTGGCCGGGTTCGAACAGGGGATGACCCAAGCGACAGAGACGAACGCCTTCGACCGCGACGACCCCAGCACCGTGGGGGCCGACGCGCATCCGCAGGTCACGTTGTACTGGCGACCCGGCTGCCCGTTCTGCAGCTACCTCCACGACGGCTTGGATCGGGCGGGCGTGGCGCACGCCGACATCGACATCTGGGACGATCCTGCCGGCGCCGCGTTCGTGCGCTCCGTGGCCAACGGCAACGAGACCGTGCCGACCGTGACGGTCGGGACGACGTCGCTCGTCAACCCGACGGTCGAGGAGATCGTCGCGCTGTTGGAGGACGCCCCGACCTCCCGCTGACAGCCGGACTCGAACAACGGCCGCGCCGCCCCACGGCGCGCCTCACGATCCGTTGGGCTCCGGGAGGCGCAGCATCCCGTACGCACGGGTGGGCGTCAGGCGCACGACGGTCCGCCTGTCGTTGACCATCACTCGCCGGTACTCGTCCCAGTCGGGGTGCTCGCCGGACATGCTGCGGTACAACGCCACCAACTCCTCGACAGTCGCATCGTCCGTGTCCTGGGCTACCGGGGCGAGGGTCGCGTCGCACTCGAGCACCACGTAGGCCCAGAAATCGGGCTGCGTGACGTGCAACGCCGCCCAGGGTTGGCGCAGCAGGTTGGCGTACTTCGCCCGGTCGGCGGTCACCGAGACCCGCACGAGGCCAGCATCGTCGACCTGGTGGATCACGTTCGAGAGCTGGGGCTTGCCGTCGCGACGCAGGGTCGTGAGCACGGATTGCCGGTTGGCCCTGGCGAAGTCGGTCGCAGTGATGAGGTTCATGCGCTGTCGAACAGCACCAGCGGAGGCGAGCATTCCCGTCCTGCCGCTGCGCCACCGGCGTGGTCGGCGAGGCGGATCCGATCGCCGGGCGCGAGCAGGTCGATCACGTCGGTGAACAGCGCAGGCCCGGCGGCCGCGAGGGCTCGCGCTCCATCGGACTTCGGCCTGGCCATCGCCGTCGTGAGCAGCACCAGCGGCGCCGCCGGCCCGAGCGTCGCGCGCACCGCCGCGCCACGGCCGAGCGCTCGCCACACCGCATCGGTGGGCACCAGTCCGCCCCGACCTGCCAGGAACGGGCCGGCGAGATCGAACAACCACCGCGCACCAGCGCGGTCGCAGGCGCCGAACGCCACCGTCACGCCGCTGCCGCGGACGCGCACGTTGCGGCGCAGGTCGACGAACCCGGCATCGACGATCGTCGCCTCGGCCAGCGCGGCCGCCGACTTCCCGTCGACGACGTCCGGGGCGTCGGTGGTCGCGCTGCCCTCGGCGGCGACACGGCGGCGGGCGATCGCGACGTACTCCGGATCGAGGTCGTAGCCGACGTACCGTCGCCCCAGCCGGGACGCCGCGACGAGGGTCGAGCCACTCCCCATGAACGGGTCGAGCACGAGGTCGTCGGCGAAGGTGTACAACCGGATCAGCTGCTGCGGCAGTTCGACCGGGAACGGCGCCGGATGCCCCACCCGGCGGGCGCTCTCCGGGTGCAGCCGCCACACGTCGAGGGTCAGCGCCATGAACTCGTCGGTGAGCACGGTGCTGCGGTGGGGCAGGCCCTCGGCCGTCCGTTGCTTCACCGAGCGGGCCCTGTCGAACCGCCCCTTGCTGGCGACGACCACCCGCTCGCTGATGTCGCGCAGCACAGGGTTCGTCGCGCCGCGGAACGAACCCCACGCGCACGATCCGCTGGCGCCCTCGCCCTTCTGCCAGATCAGCTCGCCGCGCAGCAACAGCCCCAGGTCGTGCTCGAGGATCCGGATCACGTCCGCGGACAGGCTGCGGTACGGCTTGCGGCCGAGGTTGGCGACATTGACGGCGATGCGACCACCGGGCTCGAGCTTGCGCGCGCACTCGGCGAACACGTTCGTCAGCATCTGCAGGTACTCGAGGTACGACGACGGCACGCCGTCGCGGGCGAGCTCCTCCTCGTACTGCTTGCCGGCGAAGTACGGCGGTGACGTCACGACCAGCGCCACTGATCCGTCGGGCACCGTTGTCATCGCCCGCGCGTCGCCGTGCACGAACGGTTCGTCGACCGGATGCGGCGCCGGCACCGTCTCGTCGGTGGACAGCTCCGGCGCACGGAACCGCCCGTAGAACGGCGACGCATCGTGGCTCTCGCGACCACCGACGCCGAAGTTCGACGTGGCGGTGGGCCGGCGTGGAGCGCCGCGGGGCCTTGGCACCTGGGCAGCCTAACGGCGCGACTCGGCGGGATCGAACATACGCGCGCCGTCGCGAAGGGGCCGGCGGCAACCGCTCCGGCGGCCCCGGATCAGGTCAGCTCGGCCGTCTCCCACGTCGGCGCGGAGTGCGCCGGCTGCCGGTACGCCTCGGCGAGACGGTCGATCAGGAAGCTGTCGAACGCGCCGGCGGGGAGCGCGGGAGCGTAGAGGTGGCCCTGCTGGCGCACGCAGCCGAGCGCGATCAGGGTGTCGGCCTGCGCGCCCGTCTCCACTCCCTCGGCGGTGACGGCCATCCCGAGCTCGTGCACGAGGGCCATGATCGAGCGGACGATCGCACGGTGGTGCGGATGCGCCGTGATCGTGTCGATCGAGGCGCGGTCGATGCGCACCTCGTCGAGCGGGAGGACGCGCAGCAGGCTCAGCGACGACACGCCGCGGGCGAAGTCGTCCAGGCACACCCGACCGCCGCGCTCGCGGAACGCCGCGAGGTTCTCGGACGCGGCGGCGAGGTCGCCGACGACCGCAGCCTCGCGGGCGTCGATGGTCAGCAGGTGCGGGACGATCCCCTCGAACAGCTGGTCGATCGGGTGGTCCCGCCAGCGCGAGGTGACCTCGGCATCCAGGTTGGCGCGGAACCGGAACCCGACCGGCAGGCCGAGCGCGGACAAGCGGTCGATGTGCGGCCGCGCCCCCTGCACGACGGCCAGCGTGATCCGCTCCAGCAGGCCGGCTCCCTGGGCGAGGGCGATGAAGTCGCGGGCGGCGGTGATCCGCCCGTCGCTGTGCAGCCACCTGGCCAGCAACTCGGCGCCGACGATCTGTCCGGTGGAGGCATCGATCTCGGGCTGGAAGAACGGCAGGATCTCGCCGTCGTCGAGCGCGCGGCGCAGCTCGTGCTCGCGTTCGACACGGGCGTTGAGCTCGCCGCGCATCTGCTCGTCGAACACCTCGACACGGTTGCGACCGGCGTACTTGGCGCTGTACAGCGCGGCGTTCGCGTTGCGCAGGACCTCGCTCGCGGTCGTCCCGTGGTCGGGTGCGCTGGCCACGCCGATGCTCACCGACGACGGCATCTCGCGACCCTCGGCGTGCACCGGTTGGGCGAGCGCACCGACGATCTGGACAGCGACGGTCAAGGCGTCGGCAGGGCCGAGGTGGGGCAGGGCGACGATGAACTCGTCGCCACCCATCCTGCCGACGATGCTGTCCGGTACGACGGTGCGTCCGAGTCGGTCGGCGAGCACGCTGAGGAAGCGGTCCCCGCCCCTGTGCCCGAGCGCGTCGTTGACCGCCTTGAACCGGTCGAGGTCGATGAACAGCACCGCGACCGGGTCGTCCGCGCTGGCGGAAGCGAGCATCTCGTCGAGCGCGTCGAGGGTGCCGCGCCGGTTGCGCAGCCCGGTCAGGGGATCATGCAGCGCCTGGTGGAGCAGGCGGTCGTTGGAGCCGGCGAGCAGGGTGTTGGCGTCGGCGACGGCCTGGTGGTCGCGCTCGAGTTGTCCGGCGAGCGCCTCGGTCTGGATCTGGTTGCGGATCGACTGCACGGCAGTGCGGCTGACGAGGTGGTGCAGCACGGTCATCACGACCGCTCCGAGGGCGATCAGCACCGCCATCCGCTGCAGGATGCGATCGTGCGTCGCACCGAGGCTCCAGACGCTGATCACCGTCAGCGGAACGAGCCCCGCCGCGAACAGGTCGCGCCGGCCGGCTGTGACGATCGCCATCACCGCGATCGTGCTGGCCGGGATCACCGTCAACATCAGCACCGTCGAGCGTGTGGACGTCGGGTTGGCCCACGTACCGAGGCCCAGCGTCGCGCCGGCGGCCGCCAGTGCGGCGATCATCGCCGCGTGGGCGACGGCGCTCGATCGGGCGCCCGCCACCGACCGGCGGAAGGCCAGGAACGCTGCCGCGCCGAGCACTGATGCGATGCTCGCGGCGACGAGCCAGACGATCGCGCGGGACCTGACGATCTCGTCCTGCGCGAGCAGCACCCCGAGGGTGGTCACCGGCACGAGCAGCACGAAGCACGCCGGCAGGTTGAGCATCGCCGCGGCGAACGCTCGATCGGAGACGTCGTCGGCGCACCGTCTTCCGTTGCTCACGTGCTCCGAGCCCGGCACAGGCCACTCCTCCAGCGCCTGACGGACGCCGTCGTCATCCGATACGTCGCTCCGCGGAATCGAACAGCCGGAGGCTGCCAGGCTAACCCGGTGATGTCCCAGGTCGACCGGGACCGTCCGTCGCCGAGGGGCGTGCACGTTGGTGTCCGCGAACCGACGACGGCGTCGGCCGCTCGATCGAACTTCTGGTGGCAACCGGAACCACCGGAGGTTCGCGTTCTGGTTGAGACCAGAGCCCCGAACGGACCCGGACGGGGCACGCGCCGGTCTGACGCCAGACTGGCGAGGTGGAGATCGGTCGTGACGTGTCGCCGCGTGCGGACGGGCGCGCCGATCGCAACGGCCGGTTCGCCCCGTCGCCCACCGGGGCGCTGCACGTCGGCAACCTACGCACGGCGCTGGTGTCCTGGTTGCTCGCCCGCCGGGCCGGGCTCGGCTGGCTGGTGCGGATGGAGGACCTCGACCCGGTCACCAGTTCTCGTCGCCACGCCGCAGCGCAGCTCGGCGCGCTGGCCGCAATCGGGCTGCGGCCGGACGGCGACGTCGTGTTCCAGTCCGACCGGTTCGGCCTCTACCGCGCCGCGATCGATCGCCTGCGTGCCGCAGACCTGGTGTACGAGTGCTTCTGCACACGTCGTGAGATCCGCGACGCCACACGGGCACCGCACCCCGGCGACGGCGCGCAGCCCGACCGGGCATATCCGGGGACCTGCCGCGAGCTGACCACCGCGGCCCGCAGCCGGCTCGAGGCGGAGGGACGCCGCGCTGCGCTGCGCCTGCGCAGCGACGGTCAGCGAATCGGCTTCGTCGACCTCGTCTGCGGCGCCGTCGAGGCGCGCGTCGACGACGTCGTGCTGCAGCGCAACGATGGCGTGCCCGCCTACAACCTCGCCGTCGTCGTCGACGACGCGGCGCAGCTGATCACGCAGGTGGTGCGCGGCGACGACCTCACCTCGTCGACGCCGAGGCAGATCCTGCTGCAGCGGCTGCTCGGTCTGCCGACGCCGAGCTACGCGCACGTGCCCCTCGTGATCGGAGTGGACGGGCAGCGGATCGCCAAGCGCCACGGTGCGATCACGCTCACCGACCTCGCTGCGACCGCCGTCACTCCCGCCACGGTGCTCGCCCGGCTCGGCGCGAGCCTCGGGTTGTGTGCCCCGTCCGCCGACGTCACCCCGTCCGATCTGCTGGCGCGGTTCGACGCGGCGCGCATCCCGCGGCATCCGTGCCCGGTCGAGGCGTTGACCGGCGACGCGCTGGCCGACGGCGCGTCGGCGACGGTCGACGTCTGACACGATCGGTCGATGTTCGACGAGCTGCAGCAACTGTTCGGCTACCAGGGCGCCGTCGACGCGCGAGAAGGAGTGCGCGAGGTGGCCCCCGAACTGCTGACCACGCCGTTCTGGACGCCGGCGTTCTGCACGACCGTCGTGCGCGCCGCCGAAGCGGTCGGGGCGTTCGAACCGAGCGAGGACGATCCGGTGCCCGGACAGGAGGTCTCGCTGGCCGTGATCAGCCCGCGCCTGTTCGCGGCGGTGCAGCAGGACATCGGCCAGCGGATCTGGCCGAGGCTGCGCGAGGTGTGGCCGTTCATCGACTACCACGGCCTGCGCGACGTGTTCGTGATCCGCTACGCGGCGGGCCGACAGGAAGAGCTGCGGATCCATCACGACGTCGCCCAGGTGTCGGCGTCGGTGAAGTTGAACGCCGGGTACGAGGGCGCCGAGCTGGCCTTCCCGCGCCAGGGTTTCACGAACGCGGACGTGCCGGTCGGGGAGCTGCTCGCCTGGCCGTCGCTGGTCACCCACCCGCACCGCACCGAACGCCTGCGCAGCGGCGTCAAGTACGCGCTGACGGTGTGGTGCGAGGTGCCGACGTTCGCGTGAGCGCCTTCGTTACTCTTCCCGCTGAGAGCGCGGCCTCCGCGCGTGAAGGCAAGGGCGACCTCGACGATGAACCGACGCATCAACGCAGCACGAACGGCAACGCTCTCGGGCGTGCTGCTCGCGGCGACGCTGGGGATCGCCACGCTCACCGCATCGGCGCAGAGCACGGCCAATCCCACGACGGCTCCGCCCGACTCGACGGTGCCGGCGCCGGCCATCGTCACGACGCCGCCGACCGATGCGTCGACGCCGGCTTCGGCCGCGCCGGCGGTCGCGGCGGCGCCCGCGGTCGCGGCCGGGCCGACGGTCGCGCTGCCGCCGATGCCGGTGCTGCCGTCGAACGTCGAGACGGTCGCCTGGGCCGCGTCGACGATCCAGGCGGTCGGTAGCCGCAGCGGCACCGCCACCACGGCCGTCC
>JBBQTN010000033.1:0-32150 GCA_038213195.1 Acidimicrobiales bacterium
GCCGCACCGTGTCCCCAGGACGCAGCTGGCCCAGCTTCCACCGCTCCGACGCGGCCACGACGGCGGGGCAGACGAAGCCGCCGAGGCTCGGTCCGTCCGGTCCGAGGATCACCGGCATGTCGCCTGTGAGGTCGACTGCGCCGATCGCGTAGCCGGTGTCGTGGATGTTCGACGGGTGCAGCCCCGCGTCGCCGCCGTCCTGGCGCGCCCAGCCCGGCCGCGGCCCGATCAGTCGCACCCCCGTGCGCGCCGAGTTGAAGTGCACCACCCATTCGGCGCGCAGCAGTGCATCGATCCCCGCTGCGGTGAGGAACTCGGCGGTGCTGTGCGGCCCGATCAGGACGCCGATCCGCCACGCTGAGTGCAGCACCGGGGGCATCCCCGGCGGAAGTTCCGCGACCGGCACGACGATCTCGCCACCGATCGGCACCGCGTCACCGGCCGTCAACGCGCGACCCTCGTGGCCGCCGAAGCGGCCGAGCGTGAACGTCGCACGGCTGCCGAGGAACGGCTCGGTCGCGATCCCGCCGCGTACTGCCAACGTGGCGCGCAGTCCCGGTCCGGCGACAGGCCCGATCGCCACGACGGCCCCGGCCGGTACGTCGACCGCCGTCCACGGCGACTGCGGTTCGCCGTCGACGGACATCGGCATCGATGCGCCACCGAGGACGACCGTCACCGGCGCACTGAACCGCAACGTCGGGCCGGCGTTCGTCAGTTCGAGCGCCGCGGCGCGTGGATCGTTGCCGACGACCATGTTGGCGAGCCGGTGGGAGAGGTCGTCCATCGGCCCGTTCGGGGGCACCCCGACGTGCCAGTAGCCGACCCGCCCGGGGAGGTCCTGCACCGTCGTGAACGGGCCACCGTCGAGCACGTGCATGTACGCGGCCTCGTGGCCGCCGGCCACAGCGACCGTCATCCCGCGCTGTCCACGACGACGACGCGGATCGGGGTCGGGTCGAAGCCGTTGCACGGGTTGTTGATCTGCGGGCAGTTGGAGATCAGCACGAGCACGTCCATCACCGCCTGCACGTCGACCGACAGCCCGGGCGCTGAGATGCCGTCGACGATCCCGAGCGTTCCGTCGGCGTCGACGGGGACGTTCATGAACCAGTTGATGTTCGGGCCGAGGTCGCGCTTGGTCAGCCCGCGGCGCGTGCCCTCGTCGAGGAAGTTGTCGACGCAGGCGTGCTGGTGCGCGGTGTGGTGGCCGTAGCGCAACGTGTTCGACTCGCGGCTGCACGCGCCGCCGATCGTGTCGTGGTACGCGCACGTCGTCGCGGTGATGATCATCATCGGCGCGCCTTCGTTGGACATCAGCTGCGTCCCGGCGACGAGGAAGATGTTGCGCTGGGCGACGATCGTGTCCGCCGCCGAGTAGCGCTCGCCGAGGTCGGCGGCGTTGTACAGCAGGCAGTCCACCGCCTGGTTGCCGGCGAGATCGATGATCCGCAGCGTCTGGCCTCGGCGCACGACGTGCGACCACGGCGCCCGCGCGGGAATGACCCGCTCGACGACGATCCTGTCGCTCACCAACGCGCCCCGCTCAGTCCTGTCAGGTGGTCTGCCGTGTTCTCGAACGCGCGCCGGCGTTCCGGAGTCGATCCTCCGCCGCCCTCAGCGCCCCCCGCGTCGTGCCCGGGCAGCCAGGCCACGCACCGCACCGGTGTCGACGAGTAGTCGGGACGGTCGTCGAGCGGGTGCGGGGTGTTCGACATCGTCACGAGGACGTCCATCTCGGCGCGCAGCTCGACGGAGGTATCGGGACGGATGTCGCCGTCGAGGTGCAGCGCTCCCGATCCGTCGACGCGCACCGACTTGAACAGGTTGACGTTCGGCCCGACGTCACGGCGCGACAGGCCGAACTTGGCGACGCCGAGCGCGAGCAGGTCGCGGGCGTTCGGAGTGCCGGCACTGACCCCGCCGTCGCCATAGCGCGCGGTGTTCGCGGCGCGCGTCGACGCGCCGCACAGGCAGTCGTGGCGGGTGCTCGTGTCGCCGGCGATCGTCATCAGCACCCTGCCCATGTCGGACAGCAGCAACGCTCCTTGCGAGAGGTACGCCTGCCACTGCACCTTCACCGTGTCCGCCACGTTCAGCCGCTCACCAGGCTGCGCGGCGTTGTGGATCAGCAGCTGCACGCAGGCATCGCCGGCGACGTCGTCGACGCGCAGCAGCGACCCGCGCGGCAGGCGGCGTGACGCGTAGTCGCCCGGCTCGATGACATGGGTCCACAGCAGATCACCGTGGACGTTCCCCGGCAGATCGAGCGGTCCGACGCCGGGTCCGGCGTCAGCTGCGCCCGCCTGGCTGCGTGCATGGTCGCGCGCGCCGGTCAGCGTGCCGGTGCCCTCGCCACTCGGGCCTGGCCCGTCTGCCATGACCCTCCTCCGCATCGCGTCAAGTTTCCATGATCCATCGAAACACCGTCAGTCTCCACGGCGATGCCGGCGCGCGCAAGCACCGGCGGTGATCTTCACACCGCCGAAACGATTGGGTGCCACCGTCGGTCGGCCTGAACTGTGGCGTTACCATCGGCGCGTGCCGCCGCCCGCTCCCGAGTCCGCGACCGGACGCGGAGCGCCCCCACGGCGCGCCGGACGTCCGCGTCTCGACGGGCGCCCCGTCGTCGGTGATCCGACGGAGGAGATCCTCACAGCGGCGAGCCGACTGTTCCAACAGCGCGGCCTCGAGAACACCACGATGTCGCGGCTCGCCGCCGAAGTCGGGCTGAAGCAGTCCTCGCTGTACTACTACTTCCCCAACCGCGACGCCGTCGTCGCGGCGCTCGTGGCGCAGGCGAACGTCGTCCCGCTCGAGCTCGTCGACGGGATCATCGCCGACGGGGGGAGTGCCGCGTCGAGCCTGTACCGGTTCGTGCGTGGCGACGTCGAAGCGTTGTGCGCGCTGCCGTTCGACATCAACGAGATCCACAGGGTGGCGATGCGCGACCGTGAGCGGTTCGCGGACTACTGGAAGGAGCGTCGCCGCCTCGAGCGGCGGCTGGCGTCGATCGTCGACACAGGGATCCGCTCCGGCGAGTTCCGCGACGTCGACCCGCGGCTCATCGCGCTGACGATCATGGCCAACGACGAGGGCGTGCAGAACTGGTTCAGGCTCGGCACGTCACGCCGGGCCCGAACCATCGGCGAGACCCTCGCGACCCTCGTCGTCGCCGGGCTGCTGGCCCCCGACCGTTCCATCGACGACGTCCGCCACGAGGTTTCGACACTCTATTGAAACGGACACCCTACGTTCTCCCGCTCGAAATGCGGACGTAACAGTCCGTTCCTACGGTGCAGCAGGGGTCATGCGCGACTCCGCTCATCGTGAGGAGTCCTCGTGACGCGTCTCCGCTGCCGATCCCGCCGACGCCGTGTCGTCGGTGTCGTTGCCCCCCTGGTCCTCGCGGCAGTCGTGCTGGCGGCGTGCGGAAGTTCCAAGAAGTCGTCGACCACGCCACCGACGACGGCCGCAGCAGGGGCGGCCACCACCGCCGCTGCGACTGCGACGACTGCCGCCGCGACGGGAACGGCGTCCGCAAGCAGTGCCCCGACGCCGACCACTGGATCGTCGACCGGCGCCTCCACCGCCACCCCCGCTTCGGGTGCGCTGACGTCGCTGACCGTCGGTTACAGCGCGTGGCCGGGCTGGTTCCCGCTCGCTGTCGCCGACAAGGAGGGAATCTTCACCACGGCCGGCCTGAAGGTCGACCTGAAGTACTTCGTCGACTACACGGCGTCGCTCGACGCACTCGTCGCCGGCCAGCTCGACGTCAACGCGCAGACGCTCAACGACACGATCTTCGCCGTCGCCTCCGGATCGAAGCAGACGATCGTCGTCACAGGGGACAACTCGACCGGCAACGACGCCGTGATCTGCGACAAGTCGATCACCACGATCGACGGTCTCAAGGGCAAGACGGTCGCCGCCGAGGCCGGCGTGGTCGACCACTTCCTGCTGCTGCAGGGCCTCGCGACGAAGGGGATGACCGAGTCGGACATCAACTTCCAGGGCATCAAGACCGACGCCGCAGCGGCCGCGTTCGCCGGCGGTCAGTTCGACTGCGCCGCGGTGTTCGCCCCGTTCACGCTGCAGGCGCTGCAGCGGCCCGGCTCGCACGTGCTGTTCAGCTCGAAGGACTTCCCCGGCACGATCCCCGACCACCTCGTCGCCACCGGGAAGGCGGCCGCCGATCCTGTGGCGATGCTGAAGCTCGTCAACGCCTGGTACATGACCCTCGACTACATCAAGGCCAACCCCGACGTGTCGACGAAGATCATGGCCGATCAGGCCGGGCTGTCGGTGGCCGACTACCAGTCGCTGGCGGACGGGACGACGTTGTTCACCGCGCAGCAGGCGCTCTCCGCGTTCGCCGATCGCTCGAACGACCCGACCTCGCTCGTCGAGATGGCCCGCCGGATCAACCCGTTCCTGGTCAGCTCCGGCCTGACCAAGACGCCGGCCGATCTGACCGGGCTGTTCGATGCCTCGTACACGAAGGCCTACGTCGACGGGTCGGCGCCGGCCGGATGAACGTCCCCGTGCCGGTGCGCGAGGGGCAGGCGGCGACCGGGCCGCCGGCGGCCGCCGGCTCCGTTGCCGTCGACCCCGCTGCGAGCAGCGGCGGCCAGGCCGTGCCGGCTGGTCGTGGCGTGCGCGGCCGGCGCCAGACGCCACTGCTGCGGATCCGCGGCCAGCTCGGCGTCCGTTGGAAGATCAGCCTCGGCGCGCTCGGGATCGGCCTGGTCGTCGTGATCTGGGCGATCGCCGCGGCGAACACGGCCAACTCCCGGTCGCTGCTGCCGACACCGCTGGCGACCTGGCACGCGCTCGTCCGGCTGAAGACGACCGGCGTGCTGTCGACGGATCTGTGGGCGTCGCTGAAGCGAGTGATCATCGGCTACAGCATCTCCGTCGTGATCGGGATCGTGATCGGAACGGCGATCGGGACATTCGCGTCGGTCGAGGCGTTCTTCGAGGCCCAGGTCGGCTTCTTGCGCTACATCCCGGCCAGTGCGCTGACGCCGGTGTTCCTGCTCTGGTTCGGCATCGGCGAGAGCCCGAAGATCTGGCTGATCGTCGTCGGCACCGTGTTCTACAACGTGCTGATGATCGCCGATGTGACCCGCGCGGTGCCGCGCGAGCTGCTCAACGCGTCGTACACGCTCGGCGCAGGCCGGGTGACGGTGGTCAGGCGGGTCATCTTGCGCCACTCCGTGCCGGGGATCATCGACGTCGCCCGGATCAACCTTGCCGCGGCCTGGCTGATGCTCGTGGTGGCCGAGCTGCTCGCCGCGCAGAAAGGTCTGGCCTACCAGATCATCCGCGCCCAGCGGTTCCGCGCCGTCGACACAGAGTTCGCGCTGCTGATCGTGTTCGGTGTGATCGGCCTGTTCAGCGACCTGTTCCTGCGCTGGCTGCGCAACATCACGTCGCCGTGGGCGCGACCGTGACCGCCGTCGAAGGAGCCGGCGGGCGCGTCGCCGCCGACACACCGTCGAAGCTCGTCGTCGGCGGCGTGTCCAAGGTGTTCCACCGGCGGCGCAGCACCGTCGCGGCGCTCGACTCCGTCGATCTGCACGTCGAGGCGGGTGAGCTGGTCTGCCTGGTCGGGGCGTCCGGTTGCGGCAAGTCGACCCTGCTGTCGATCGTCGGCGGCCTCGAGGAGGCCACCACCGGCACGGTGTGGGTAGACGGCGAGCGGGTCGTCGGGCCTGGCGCGGACCGCGGGATGGTGTTCCAGGGATACTCGCTGTACCCGTGGAAGACCGTCACCGAGAACATCGCCTTCGGGCTCGAGGTCGGCCATTGGCCGCGTGCCAGGCGCGTCGAGCGGGTGCAGGAGCTGCTCGGCGTCATCGGGCTGCGCGACTTCGCGGACGCGCTGCCCAAGGAGCTGTCGGGCGGGATGCGCCAGCGCGTCGCGATCGCCCGCGCCCTGGCCCCCGGGCCGGACGTGCTCCTCCTCGACGAGCCGTTCGGCGCGCTCGACGCACAGACCAAGCGCCACCTGCAGGACTTCCTGCTCACCGTGTGGCGCCAGGTGGGGGCGACGATCCTCATGGTCACCCTCGACGTCGACGAGGCGATCTACCTGTCCAGCCGGGTCTACGTCATGTCGGCCCGACCGGGGCGGATCGCCGAGGAGGTCGAGGTGCCGTTCGGCCAGGTCCGCGGCCCGCTGATCAGGCGCGACCAGCGGTTCCTCGACCTGCGCGACGACCTCAACGAGATGATCGGCTGAAGGCCGCAGCAGGATCGGCTGAAGGCCGCAGCATGATCGGCTGAACGTCCAACAGCCGCTCCACCTCAGCTGGAGGCGCGGGCTCTTGTCTGCTTGCCACCGACGGGCAGCACGCGTAGCAGGTGGTGCCACCGGCACGCCGTGCACGCCTCGACCACGTACGCGGTGAGCTCATCCGTGCGGGCGTTGAGCTTGGCCAGCTCCTCGGCCGACGAGACGCACCGTCCGTGTGCCGGCAGCCTGGCGCCGAACACGTACGTGACCAGGCGCAGCTCCGGCTCTGCGCAGATCGGACAGGGCATCGAAGCGGGCGAACCGACGTTGCGCGCGGCGCGGACCAGCTCCGGGTGGGCGTCGCAGACCTGATCCTGGCGGAGGCGCCCGCGGCGGTACTCGTTGATCAGGTGCCGGCGCGACAGTCGGTGGTCCACCACCGCGCGGGCGTCGCGCAGCGAGTCCAATCCGAACGTCATGGTCGGCAAGGTTAGCGATCGTCGGGTCCGCCACCGTCGGCGGCGCACCGGGCACACTGGTCCGGATGAGCATCTGGTTTGGCGAGAACGTGGCCGACGACGGCGACCTGCGACTGTGTGGCGACATCGCCGGCAAACGCGTGATCGAGCTGGGCATCGCCCCGGTTCCCAACGCGATCACGATGGCTGTTGCCGGGGCGAAGGCGATCGTGCTCGATCCGTCGGCCGACAAGATCGCCGAGTTGCGCGGCGCGGCCGAAGCGGCCGCCGTGCGCGTCGAATGCCACCTCGGTGACCTGGCCGACCTCGGCTTCGCGACGAGCGGCTCGGTCGACGTGGTCGTCGCCGCGCACACCCTGAACGCGATCGACGACATGCCGCGCCTGCTCCGCCAGGTGCACCGCGTGCTCAAGCCCGGCGCATCGTTCGTCGTCGCGCTCACCCACCCGGTCGCAGCGATGTTCGATGCCGGCGGCACCACGGTGCAGGTCCCGTATGGCGTACGGGCAGCGACGTTCGGCGAGCTGTCGATGGCGTTCGAACGCACCAACTTCCACCTCGACGTGGTGCACGAGCTCGCCGATCGGAATGCGCGCACGCCGCCGTACCCGGCCGTCCTGCTGCTGCGGGCCCGCAAGCAAGGCGTCTGAGACGGCGGCGCGAGCCGGCGCCTCAGACCCACTGCGGGCTGAAGTCCGCATCGATCAGCTCCGGTGGCCGCGGTCTTCCGAGGAAGCCCTGGCCCAGGTCGGCGCCCGAGCGGCCGCGAGCTGTGTCGTGCGGGTGGCCTGGTCGGTGACTTCGCGCAGCACCCGATCACGCCGCACCCGGGAGACGAGCAGCAACGCCGCGAGCACGACCGAGGCGCCGGCGAGCAGCACCGGGACCGGCCCCGCGTCGCGATCTCCGACCACGATCGCGACGACGAGGACGGCGACCGACCAGACGCACAGCGCGACGGCCGAGGCGATCGGCACGCGACGGCCGGGCGCGTCGAGGAACGCGTCAGCATGCTGTTCGTCGTCTCCCACGCCAATCTCCCGTCAGCGTCGTGAGGAGCCGACCGTATCATTCGGTGCGGACATCAGGCGCGGTCACGCCACCACGACTGCAACCGCCGCCTGATCTCCGCGTCGCCGAGCAGCCCCTCGTCGAGACGGATCTCGAGGAGGAACGCCAGCGCCTGGCCGACGTCCTTGCCTGGGCGCAGGTCGAGCAGCTCCATCACGGCGTTGCCATCCAGTTCGGGGCGCAGCGCGGCCAGCGACTCCTTCGCCTCGAGCTCGCCGATGCGTCGCTCCAGTTCGTCCATCCGCCGGGCGAGCAAGGCCGCCCGGCGCGCGTTGCGCGTCGTGCAATCGCAGCGGGTGAGCACGTTCAGCTCGGCGAGCAGCGGGCCGGCGTCACGCACGTACCGCCGCACCGCCGAGTCGGCCCAGCCCATCTCGTAGGTGTGGAAGCGCAAGTGCAGCGCCACGAGCTCGGTGATCGCAACGACGTCGTCGTGCGGGTAGCGCAACGCCTCCAGCCGCTTGCGGGTCATCCGTGCGCCGACGGCATCGTGGTGGTGGAAGGTGACGCCCTTGCCCGGTTGGTAGCCGCGCGTCCGTGGCTTGCCGACGTCGTGGAACAGCGCCGCAAGACGGGTCAGCCGGAAGTCGAACACACCAGGATCGTGCGGTGGCCGCACGTTCTCGACCACGGCGAGGGTGTGGGTGAGGACGTCCTTGTGACGGTGGATCGGATCCTGCTCCAAGCGCATCGCCGGCAGCTCGGGGAGGAACTCGTCCGCGAGACCGTTGTCGATCGCGAACCACAGTCCTGCGGTCGGGTGCGCCACCGTGATCAGCTTGTCCAACTCGTCACGGATCCGTTCCGCTGAGACGATCTCCAGCCGGCCGTGCATCGCCCGCACGGCGCGCTCGAGCTCGGGGACCGGCTGCATCTCCAGCCGAGCGATGAACCGCGCTGCGCGCAGCATCCGCAGCGGGTCATCGCCGAAGCTCACCTCGGCCGCGAGCGGCGTGCGCAACGTGCGCGTGGCGAGGTCGGCAGCGCCGCCGAACGGGTCGACGAGCGTCGGCGTCGCGCTCGTCAGCTCCAGTGCGAGCGCGTTGACCGTGAAGTCGCGCCGCGACAGGTCGGTCTCGATCGCGTCCGCGAAGGCGACGTCGGGCTTGCGCGAATCGTGGTGGTACACCTCGGCGCGATGGGTGGTGATCTCGTAGGTCCGCTCGCCGTTGCGGGTGCGCTTCTTCGCCCCGATCGTCCCGAACCGCTCGCCCTGGGTCCACATCGCGTCCGCCCAGCCGGCCAAGCAGGCTTTGATCTCGTCGGGGCGGGCATCGGTCGTCGCGTCGAAGTCGACCTCCTGGCTGGCGCCATCGAGCTCGCCGAGCAGCAGGTCGCGCACCGTCCCGCCGACGAGGTACAGCCGATGCCCTGCCGCCGCGAAGCGCTGGGTGAGTGGGGCGATCTCCGCCAGCACCGGCTGGAACCGGTCTGGGATCACGTCTCGCGCTCGTGCGCCCAGAACGCGCTGATCGCCGCGACATGCTCGGCCCCCGGGCCACCCGACGTCGCCGGCTCGTACACCGTCGCAGCGTTGCCGGCCATCACCGACAGCATCGTCGCCGAGGACAGCCGCAGCGCGTCGAGGTCGTAGCCGCCCTCGAGCATCGCCACGCGGCGGCCGGCAGGCACCACGTCGAGCACCCGCCGGGTGAGCGGTGCGTAGTCCCCCGCCGACAGGCCGAGCTCTGTGATCGGGTCGCTGCGGTGCGCGTCGAAGCCGGCCGAGATCAGCAGCCACGTCGGCGCGAACCGATCGACGCGCGGCGCGACGATCTCGTCGAACGCGGCGAGGTACACGTCGCCGGTGGCGCCGGGAGGCAGCGGGATGTTCACCGTCGTGCCGACGCCGTCGCCGGCTCCCGTCTCGTCGTGGCGACCGGTGCCCGGGTACAGCGGCCACTGGTGGATGCTGACGAACAGCACTCGCGGGTCGTGGTAGAACGCGGCCTGGGTGCCGTTGCCGTGATGCGCGTCGAAGTCGAAGATCAGGACGCGCTCACCGGCATCGGCGAGCGCGGCCGCGACCACTGCGACGTTCGAGATCACGCAGAAGCCCATCGACTCGGTCGGTGTGGCGTGGTGTCCCGGCGGGCGCACCGCGCAGAACGCCGCGTCGCCCTCGCCGCGCCGCAGCGCCGCGACCGCGCTGAGGCCTGCCCCGGCTGCCAACGTCGCCGCCCGCCATGTCGCAGGACCGGCGAACGTATCGGGATCGAGCCTGCCGCCGCCGGACTCGGAGATCGCGCGGATCCGCTCGAGGTACGCAGCAGGGTGCACGCGTTCCAGATCGGCGAGCGTCGCCGGCTGCGGCTCCAACGCCACCAACGCGTCCGCCACCCCCTCCATGCGCGTCCCTTCGAGCACCGCGCCGAGCCGCGCCGGGGCCTCGGGATGGCGTGGCCCTGCGATGTGCTCGAGGTAGGCCGGATGGGTCGCGAACAGCACTGTCACGCCGCCCGACGCTACCGTCGAGCCCGGTGAGGCCCGTCGTGCGTTCCCGGGGCGAGGAGCCGTTCGTGCTGCGCGGTCGCGGTGCGGCGTGCCGGATCCGGTCCTGGTCGAACGATCCTGACGTCGCCCAGATGGTCCTCTACAACCAGCGCCGCCTGCCGACACCGACCGATGTGCTGCGCTGGATCGACGAGCTCGACGCCCGCGGCTACCGCGTGCTGCGGACCGGCGCGCTCAACGCCGCTCAGGCGCACCTGCTCGAGCCGCTGGGGTTCGTCGAGCTGCAGCGGTTGGCACTGCTCGAGCACCCTTCGCCGCGCGCCGCGGCACATGGCACCGTCGGCGCGACCCGGCGGCTGTTGCAAGGCGACCACGCGGCGGCGAGCGGCGTCGACTGCCTCGCCTTCGGGCACCCGTGGGGCCTCGACACCCATGCCATCGCCGACGTCTGCGGCGCGACGCGGCGGCACAGGGCGCGGTGGATCGCCGACGACGACGGCGCGCTCGTCGCCTACGCGATCTCGGGGCGAGACGCGCGCATCGGGTTCCTGCAGCGGCTCGCCGTGCGCCCGGACGCGCAGCGTCACGGCCACGGACGGAGCCTCGTCGTCGACTCGCTGCACTGGGCGGCGCGGTGGCGGATCGAGCGCGTGCTGGTCAACACCGACATCGCCAACGTGGCCGCCCTCGACCTCTACTCGAGCACGGGCTTCGAACGCCTCGACGAGGAGCTGAGGGTGCTGGAGAAGCGCCTGGGCACGAGCTCGCGGTGAACCGCCCGGCCGCGAGGTGGGGCCTGGCGGTGTTCGCCGTCACCGTGCTGGCCACGACGGCCCCGACGGCCCCGACGATCACCGCATCACGTCCGGCCTCGGCGACGGCACCGTTTGTTGCGGCCGGCGCCACTCGGCCGGTGAAGGCCCGGCCCCACACCATCGCCCGACCACACCCCCTCACTGCTGTGGCCGACGCTCCCTCCGCCGCCCCGACCGTCGCGTCGACGGCGCACACCACCTTCGCGTCGAGGGCGGACCTACCGGCACTGGCGCTCGTCGACCAGGACCACGTGACCGTCGCGCCAGGTGCGACGGTCGCGTTCACCGTGGCCGTCCCGGCAGAGGTCACCGCGGCCCTGACCGCCAACCCGGCCTCGGCGCCGGCGGAGATCGACGTCGTCGCCGCTGCCCCGATCGACTCGCCAGCCGCCGCGAACGGCCAGACCGACACCCGCCAGCGGTTGGCCGACGCGGTGGCCGGCAAGCTGCCAGTCGCCTTCTCCTCGACGTCGATCCCGCTGGCGGGCCTCGTCAGTCCGGCTGCCGGTCAGGTCACGGTGCCGGTCGTCGTCGACGGCACCCCCACCGCCGCCAACGGCGTCGACAACTCGCTGCGGCTCGGCGTTCCCGGCATCTACCCGTTGACCATCGAGCTGCGCTCGGGCGGCGTGCAACTGGCGCGGGTGATCACGTTCGTGCAGCGCGACGTCGCCGGCGACGCGACCCCCGCGGCTCCGCTCGCCGTTGCGCTCGCGGTGGGGACCGACGCCCCCGTCGTGCTGGACGACACCGGGGCGGTCAGCATCGACGCCGCGACCATCGCCCAGCTGACCACGCTCGTGCAGATCCTCGAGACCTCGGCGGTGCCGGCCACCGTGCGCATCGCCCCGCAGCTGCTCTCGTCGCTGCGCCGCATCGACTCGGCGCTCGCCGATCGCTTCGCCGCGGTGCTCGACACGGCCATGATCCTGTCCGCCCCCGTGCTTCCGCTCGATCCCTCCGCAGCGGCGGCAGCCAACCAGCGCGACCTCTACACGCAGTGGCTGGCCGACGGTGAGGACCTGTTCGGCAGCGCCGACCTCTCCGGCACGACACTGCGCGCCGCAACGGCCGTCAGCGCATCACTCAGCGAGCCCGGCGGCGAGCTGCTGCGCGACCTCGGGACCCGCTTGCTGCTCCTCACACCGTCGCTGTACGACGGGCTCGACGGCAGCCTGCGCGGCTTCACCGACACGAGCCAGCTGGTCCAGGTCCGTCTCGATGACGACAGGACCTTCGATGCCGCGATCGTCGACCCGCGCATCGGCGCGCGCCTGGAGCAGCCGAGCCCGACACCGTTCCTCGCTGCGATCGACACCGTGGTCGACCTCCTCGCCGACCGCCACGACATCATCGGCCGCGGCGGCAACCCGCGGCGCCACACGGTGCTGATCGGCACAGACGGCCTCGGCCTTCCCGATCCGGCCACGCTCGCTCAGATCACCAAGCTGATCAGCACCACCCCGGGTCTGGCGGTCTCGACGGTCAGCCAGATCAGCGCGACGACCGACACGTTGCTCAACGATGGCGAGGAGGTCACCGTCAACCTTCCGGCGACGACCCCGGCCGACATCTCGGCACGCATCTCGATGCAGACGTCCCTGCGCGCCTCCGGCGCCCAGGCGGCGAGCATGCTGACCGACAGCGACCCGCGCCCAGCGGCGTGGCAGACCGTCCTCGATTCGCTGCCGTCGAGCGCCGTCACCGACGCCCGGGCCACGCAGATCTCGGACACCTTGCAAGCCGAGTACGCGGCGATCCGCTCAGCGGTCCAGCCGCCCCCCGGGCTCGACTTCACGTTGACCGGTCGCACCGGGACGATCCGCCTGAAGTTCCACAACTCGGCCGACTTCCCGATCAACGTGATCGTCCGTCTCGGCGCCGCGTCGAACAAGCTGATCTTCCCGCCCGAGCACCCGCACACGCTTGCCCCCGACGCCGACACCGAGATCAAGATCCAGATCCAGGCGCGATCGAACGGGCGCTTCCCCGTGTACCTCACGGTGCTGGCGCCGCTCGACGCCGCCGGCACCAACCCCCTGGCGCCGGTCCGGCGCTTCACCGCGACGGTCGCCGCGCTGAGCGGCCTCGGCAACCTCGTCACCGGTGCGGCGCTGCTGGTCCTGTTGAGCTGGTGGCTGCGCCACGTCCGCATCGGCAGGCGCCGCAAGGCGACCAGCGCTGCGCGCGGGCGCCACCCCGTCACAGCCCCCACCGCCGGTCCTGGAGGCCTGGCCGCCGGCCCGGCGGGGACTACCCTGCGCGACCAGTGAGCGAGGACTCGATCGACAACAGCCGACCCCGGAGATGCACCGAACAGCCGGTGATCGCGAGATGAGCTCAGCCGTCCGCATCGTCACGGATTCCGCGTGCGACCTGCCCCAGTCGTTGGCCGACGAGCTCGGCATCGAGATCGTGCCGCTGACGATCCGCATCGCCGGGCACGAGTACGTCGACCGCCAGGATCTCACCGCTTCCGAGTTCTGGGTGAAGTGCGCCGCTTCACCGACGCTGCCGGAGACGGCTGCGCCGGCACCGGGGCAGTACGAGGCCGTGTACAGGAGCCTCGCCGACGACGGCGCCCAGGCTGTCGTCGCCGTGTGCTTGTCGTCGGCGCTGTCGGCGACGATGCAGTCCGCCGAGCTTGCCGCCAGGTCGGTCGCTGCAGACGTCGATGTCAGCGTGATCGACGGTCGCACGGTCTCGCTCGCGCAGGGGATGATCGTCGCCGACTGCGCGCGCCTCGCAGCCTCAGGGGCGGACCGAGATGCGGTGGTCGCCCGTGCCGAGGACCTGATCGAGCGGACCAAGCTGTGGGGTGCGCTCGACACGCTGGACAACTTGAAGAAGGGCGGCCGGATCGGCAGTGCGAAGGCGCTGCTAGCCACGGCGCTGTCGATCAAGCCGATCATCGAGGTGCGCGACGGCAAGGTCGAAGAGGGCGGCAAGCAGCGCACGCGCAGCAAGGCGCTGGCGTTCCTGGTCGGCAAGGTGGCCAGCTACGGCGCGATCGAGAACCTCGCCGTGATGCACGCCGACTGCGACGACGTCGACCAGTTCGTCGGGATGCTGCGCGGCAACTACGACGGTGAGATCGTCGTCGGCGACATCGGGCCGGTCGTCGGATCCCACGCCGGCCGGGGCACGATCGCGGCCGCGTTCAACGTGCCGGCTCGCTAGCCGGACGACTCGCCCGGCGCCGATCGGCTGCCGCGAGCCACTGGACCAGGTGGATTGACGGTCCTGGGCCCGCCCGTCCCACTAGCGTTCGCCTGCGGACGACATGCCCACTGCCACCAGCCCACCTCCGCTGCCACCAGCGATGCTCGCCCAGCGTTACCGGCTGGAACGTCGCCTCGCGCAAGGAGGGATGGCCGAGGTGTGGCTGGCCACCGACATCCTGCTGGCCCGTCACGTCGCGGTCAAGCTGCTCAAGCCTGCACTCGCCGCGGACCCGGTGGTGTCCGAGCGCTTCCGCCGGGAGGCGATCGCCGTTGCCGGGCTGAACCATCCGAACATCGTCGCCGTGTACGACTCGATCGCCGAGGGTGGGCGCCAGGCCGTGGTGATGCAGCTCGTCAACGGCAAGAGCCTGCGTCAGCTGCTCGACGAGCAGAAGAAGCTCAGCCCCGACCTGACGATGCACATCGGTTCGTGCGTTGCCTCGGCGCTCGACACTGCGCACGCGGCCGGGCTCGTGCACCGCGACGTCAAGCCGGGCAACATCCTGCTCACACCGGACGGTCGGGTGCTGCTCACCGACTTCGGCATCGCCAAGGGCCTCGCCGCTGCGGCCGGCGACGACCTCACCAGCGACAACATCATGATGGGTACGGCCAAGTACCTGTCGCCAGAGCAGGTGCGCGGCCGCAAGCTCGACGGCAGGGCCGACCTGTACTCGCTCGGGCTGGTGCTCTACGAGTGCCTCGCAGGGCGGGTCCCGTTCCTCGGCGAGACCGATGCGGACACCGCGCTCGCCCGGCTCAATCGCGATCCGACGGACCTGGCCAGGCTGCGACCGACGCTCCCCTACGGCCTCGCGCCGCTGATCCACCGCATGCTCGCCCGCCGGCCGGCGGACCGCCCGCCGACGGGGGCAATGGTCAAAGCCGAGCTGGCCAAGGTCGCCAGCCGGGTCAACGATCCGACGGCCGGGTTCACGCCGCCCCGCGGTGACACGGCGCCGACGCCGACCCGCGGGACGCCGGTCGTCGCGGGACGCCCGCCGGCGCCGGTCGCCGGCTTCCACCCCGTTCCGCCGGCGCCGGTGACCGCCAGCACACCGGGTAGCAGTTCCACCACAGGAAGTGTCAGGACTGGCCGGCCTGCAGGGGCCGCCGTCCGGGTCGATCGCACCCCGCAGAGCAGCGCCCGACCGCGCCATCAGCCGAACCGGCAGTTCGATCAGCGCAACCGGGTGTCGCTGGTCGTCGTCGGCGGCCTGCTGCTGATCGCACTGGTCGTCGGTCTCGTCCTGTGGGCGACCTCCGGCACGGACGGCCGTTCGCCGACCTCGACGGTCGCCGGCCCGACGGTCGCGGCGAGCACCGGCGACAGCGGCGGCGGGTCCAGCCTCGCGGCCGCGCCGGCCGGAATCGCCAAGCTCGCGCTCTACGACCCCGATGGCGACGGCACCGAGCAGTCCACCAACGTCGCCCTCGCCGACGACGGCAACCCCGCGACCGCATGGACGACCGTGTGCTACGCCGACCGCTTCCTCGGCGGCAAGAGCGGGCTCGGGCTCGTCGCCGATCTCGGCGCCTCGCGCAGCGGCACGATCAGCGCGCAGATCGGCAGTGCCCCGTACCAGGTCCAGATCCTCGCCGCGCCCGACGGCGAGATGCCCAGCACCGTGGCCGGTTGGACGGCCGTCGACAAGAGGACGGCGAGCTCCACCGGCACCGTGACGGCGTCGGTCACCGACGCCCGCTACGTCGCCGTGCTGTTCAACGAGATCGGCCAGGACCGCTCATGCACCCGCAACCGGTTCCGTGGGCGGATCAGCGAGATGAGCTTCCAGCCGAGCTGACCTGGTGCTCGGCGCGCTGCCGGGGGCGGCGCGGTCTCCCCCAGCGCCGCCGGCAGCGCTGTAGCCTCGGCGGATCGTTCCGCCGACCGATGTCGCCGCTCTCGTCGTCGCAGCGCAACAGGGCGATCGAGCGGCCCTCGACCGCTTGCTGCGCCTGCACTACGACCGGATCTACGCCGTGTGCCGGCGCCTCACCGGACACGACGGTGATGCCGCTGACGCCGCCCAGGAGACGATGATCGCCGTCGTGCGCAGCATCGCCAGGTTCGACGGCCGATCGGCGTTCAGCACGTGGGTGCATCGCATCGCCACCAACGCGAGCCTCGACGAGCTACGCAGACGGCGCCGCCGGCCGATGCTCGCGCCCGTCTCCGACGACGGCTGGTCGCCGGCCGACGAGATGACCGACTCGGCGGCTGAACGACGGATCGATGCGGTCGGGGAGCGCGACGAGCTGGACGCCGCGCTGGCAACGATCCCCGAGGACTTCCGGGTTCCTGTCGTCCTGCGCGATGTCGGCGACCTCGACTACGCCGAGATCGCGGCGCTGCTCGACGTGCCGATCGGGACGGTGAAGAGCCGCATCGCCCGTGGTCGAGCGGCGCTGGCAGCTGCGATGCGCGCTCCCGACGGGAACCGCGACGACCTCGCCGAACGTCCGAACAGGGAACCATGAGCGAGCACGACGATCTCCACGCAGCCGACTGGGAGTTGGCGAGCGGCTACATCGACGGTGCCGTCGACGACGCGGAGCGCGCCCGCGTGGAGCGCTCGCCCGACCTCATGGCGATGGCCGCCCGACTGCGCACCGTGCGCGACGCGCTCGCAGTGCAACCACCCGCCCCTCCCGGCGCCCTGGACTCCGCCCTCGCTGCTGCGCTTGCCGCGTTCGACGAGCGGCAGGACGACCGGGTCGTGGAGGCGGCCGCGCATGCTGCGTCCGACAGCGAGCAACAGGACGATCGCGTCGCCGACGCGGCCGCCGCACCGACGGCGCTCGACCGGCGGCCGCAGGACGGGCGGATCGTCGAGGCTGCTGCCGCGGCGACGGGGCTGAGCCATGTCGCCGGTGACGGCGCCGCCGCGATCGCCGCCGAGTCGGGCGACGATCCGTTCGGACGCCCGCCCGACGCCCTCGCAACGGTCCACGACCTGACTGCTGCCCGCCGGCGCACGCTCACGTGGGCGACTGGCGCAGTGGCCGCCGCGATCATCGCGATCATCGTCGTCGTCGCCGTCCGTCCCGGCGCGGATCACGGCGCCACCACGGCCGCGAGGCGGCCGACGACGACACAGCGACCGTCCACGGCCACGGCCACGGGCGACGGCGCCCAGGCCGAGTCTGCGCCGGCGGCCGCCCCGGGCGTCGCCGCGACAGCGCCGGCAGCCGCCGTCCCGGGCGCACCGTCGACCGTTGCCGGCGCGGCCGGACCGGTCGTACCCACGATCGCGCCACGCGCCGCCGCTCCTGCGGCGGCCCCGGACACGACCGTCGCCGGGGGCGCCCCGACCTCGACGGTCACGAGCGGCTCCCCGACCACCGCGCCGGCGGGTGCCGGCGGCGGCCAGCCACCCTCGGCGTCGGCCACGACCGTGCCGGCGATCGACTCACCCGCGCAGCTGCTCGCGCTTGTCCGGCCGGCAACGCCCGCTGCGGCCAGCCCGGGCGGCACGGCGGCGACCGGCACGGCGGCGACGACCGTGCCGCCGCCGTGCCTGCGGGAGGGCGTGGTGCTGCTCGGCCCCATCACCTACCAGGGGCGGCCGGCGATCGCCGTGGTCGACGACGCTCGCCACGTCCGCGAGGCGCTGGATTCGGCCAACTGCGCCATCCTCGCCCGAGTCGCCGACGCGCCGTAGCGTCGACGTGCAACGTGCGCACCGCCCTGCTGATCCTGATCGTCGCGACCGCTCTCGCCAACTGGTGGACGCGACTGCCCGGTGACCGGCGAGGTGCCACCCGTGTCGGTTCGATCAGCAAGCCACTCACGACCACGCTGGTCATCGTCGTTGCGGCGACCAGCGGCGCACCATCGGCGCAGGTCGCGCTGGCGGTCATCGCGTTGACGCTGTGCCTCGCGGGAGACGTCGCACTGATGGAACCGATCGACAGCTTCGTGCTCGGCCTGGCTGCGTTCCTGTGCGGTCACCTCGTGTTCATCGCCCTCTTCGTCCGCTTCGGCCTCGCTCACGGTGGACTTGCCGTCGCCGCGGCCGTCGGTGCCCTCGCCGTCGCTGCCGTTGTCGGGCGCCCGATCCTGTTCGCCGCACGCAGGTCGCAGCCCTCACTCACCGCCCCGGTCGCGGTGTACCTCGTCGCCATCCTGGCGATGGCCGTCGTCGGCTGGTCGACGGGGCGCGGTTGGGTGATCGCCGGCTCGGCAGCCTTCGTGGTCAGCGACGCGCTGCTCGGATGGGAGACGTTCGTGATCACCGACCCGGCTCGCGCTGGCACTCCAACGGCCGCGTGGACCGACGGGCACGATCGCGACTCGGCCCCGGCCGGTGCTGCACACGCCGAGCCCAGAGGAGACGGCGTCGGCCCAGCCGCGCTCCTGCCGCTGGCGGTGATGGTGACGTACCACCTCGCGATCGTCTCGCTCGCGCTCGGCCTGTGAGGCGGCGACGGCCGCCACGGTTTGCCCGGGCCGCCGCGGCGGTGCCAGTAGGCTCGCCTCATGGCTGGCAATCCGCTCACCGATCCGACCTGGGCGTCGGACGTCACCGACACCATCGAGCGGCTGGTCGGCAAGGTCCGCGACAACGTCACCGTCAAAGCCGTCACGGTCGTCCGTGCGCTGGTGTTCGGGATCATCGTCGCCTTCGCCGCCATCGCCACCCTCGTGCTGGTGATCGTCCTCGCCACCAAGCTGCTCCAGGGCCTGGTGCGCTTCCCGACCCGCGCAGACCACGCCTCCTCGGTCTGGATCTCGTACCTCGTGATGAGCGGCGTGCTGTTCCTCGCCGGCGCGCTGTGCATGCGCAAGCGCTTCGGTGGCGAGGACGGCGAGCAGTGACCTCAGAACACCACCACGTCGTCATCGTCGGTTCCGGCCCAGCCGGGCTGACGGCTGCCATCTACACCGCCAGGGCCAACCTCGCCCCGCTGGTGATCGAAGGTGAACCGAGCAGCACCAGCGACCAGCCAGGAGGTCAGCTGATGCTGACCACCGAGGTCGAGAACTTTCCCGGCTTCCCTGAGGGGATCATGGGTCCTGAGCTGATGATCCGCTTCCGCGAGCAGGCCGAGCGCTTCGGGGCGACGCTCCTCACGGAGAAGGTCACGGCCGTCGACTTCGCGGAGCGGCCATTCCGCTTGTCCGTGCGCGACCGCGAGATCACAGCGGATGCGGTGATCGTCTCCACGGGCGCCCAGAGCCTGATGCTCGGGCTCGAGGCAGAGGCCCAGTTGCTCGGGCACGGACTGTCGACGTGCGCGACGTGCGACGGGTTCTTCTTCCGCGGCCAGGAGATCGCCGTCGTCGGTGGCGGTGACAGTGCGGTGGAGGAGGCGACCTTCCTGACCAAGTTCGCCTCGAAGGTGACGATGGTCCACCGTCGCGACACGTTGCGCGCCTCGAAGATCATGCAGGAGCGCGCCCTGCACAACCCGAAGATCGAGATGCACTGGAACGCAACCGTCGTCGATCTGCTCGGCGCCGACAGGC
This sequence comes from Acidimicrobiales bacterium, assembly GCA_038213195.1. GTDB lineage: Bacteria > Actinomycetota > Acidimicrobiia > Acidimicrobiales > Ilumatobacteraceae > JAODBQ01. The sequence continues at coordinate 19,758 of JBBQTN010000033.1, forward strand.
TGGAAGGCGCCGTGGTGCGCGACACCCACACCGGTGAGCTGAGCACATTGCCCGTCACCGGCTTGTTCGTGGCCATCGGACATCGCCCGAACACGGATCTGTTCAAGGGCCTGCTCGAGATGGACGACCAGGGCTACCTCGTCACCCGTGCCGGATCGTCGTACACGAACGTCGATGGCGTGTTCGCATGTGGCGACGTGCAGGATCACACCTACCGGCAGGCGATCACCGCCGCCGGATCGGGGTGCACGGCGGCGATCGATTGCGAGCGCTGGCTGGAGAGCGTCGCCGCACACTGACCGAGCGGAATGCTGTGCCCGGTCGCGCTGTTACATGCCCAGTAGCATTGCGCTCCCGACCGAAAGGACCAGCCATGGCCGATGGCATCGTCACCCTCACCACATCAACGTTCGATGAGACCGTCGCCTCGTCGGACAAGCCGGTCGTGGTGGATTTCTGGGCGGAGTGGTGTGGTCCGTGCAAGATGATCGCTCCGATCCTCAGCGAGATCGCCAGCGAGCAGAGCGACAACCTCACGGTCGCCAAGCTCAACGTCGACGAGAACCCGGACATCGCGATGCGCTTCAATGTGATGAGCATCCCCACCCTGCTGGTGTTCAACAAGGGCGAGGTCAGCAAGCGCCTGGTCGGCGCGAAGGGCAAGGGGCAGTTGCTCCAGGAGCTCGGCGAATTCCTGCCGACCTCCCACTGAGCCGCGGCCAACGCGGCGCGGCGATCCGCGATCTCCAACGGCGCCTCAGCGCAGCCGGCTTCCTCACCGACCTCGGCAACGAGGTCGGTGAGTTCGCGGAGACGACCGAGCGGGCGTTGTGTGAGTTCCAGCGTGACCGCGGTCTGCGCGTCGACGGTCGGTGCGATCGCGACACATGGGCGTCGCTGGTCGAGTCCTCGTGGGCGTTCGGCACGCGCCCCTTGCTGATCACGTCGCCCCACCTGCGCGGCGACGACGTCGCCGAGTTGCAGTCGCGCCTCGCCCACCTCGGCTTCGACACGGGGCGAGTGGATGGCATCTTCGGGCCGCAGACCGTCCGCGCCCTGCGCGCATTCCAGAGCGACAGCGGGCTGCTCGTCGACGGCGTGTGCGGCTCAGCGACCGCACAGTCGATCCGGAGGGTCAGCTCACAGAGCGGCAGCGGGCCGGGGATCGCCGTGCTGCGTGAGCGAGAGCGGCTTCGTGGCCTGCGCCGGATCGGCGACTGTCGGGTCGCGGTCGGCCAGTTCGGCGGCATGAGCAGCGTCGCGCGAAGTCTGACGCGCGAGTTGAGGACGCTCGGTGCGCACGCCGTCACCCTGGACGAGCCGGATCCGGTGCAACAGGCCCTCACCGCCAACGACTACGGGGCGGACGTGTTCGTCGGGTTCGAGCCGGCGACCGACGAGGTCACCGTCGTGCACTACTACCGAGTGCCGTCGTTCGAGTCCGTGGAGGGACGCAACCTCGCAGATCACGTCGCCGGACAGCTGCGCGCCGCCGGCAACGCACGTCCCCAGGTCAGCGGCCTGCGCCTCCCGGTGCTGCGCGAGACGAGGATGCCGGCGGTGCTGTGCGTGATCGGACCGGCGCGCGACGCCAGCGACCGGGCCGTCGTCGTCGGCCATGCCGTGATCAACGCGCTGCACGCCTGGCTGTCACGTACGCCTTGAGGACTTATCCACAACGTTGTGCACGTGTTGTGTGTAAACCTCACCCGTTTGTCACGCCTCAGGCTCACCAAACGGCGGGATATCCACACCGCCCGCGCGAAGGGACGACAGAGCGAACCTATTCGACCGCGTTGGGTGGTGATTCAGCGATCAAGTGATAGATTCGCTCAAGATCCTCCAGGTCCGCGAACTCGATCACGATCTTGCCGCGCCTCGAGCTGTGGGTGACGGAGACACGCGTCGACAGCAGTTCCGCAAGCAGGTGCTCGAGCTCCAGCAGACCTGGTGGGCGCAGCCGCGGGCCAGTGGTGGGAGCGACGGTGCGGAGCCCGGCGGCCGTGGCGTCCGGCGACGACGCCGCCTCGATCGCGATGGCCGGCGCAGGCGGGGGCGAACCGGCGCGAACGGCCTCCTCGACCATCCGCACCGACCAGTTCTCGGTCGCCGTGAGCTTCGCCAGCTGCTCTTGTCGGGCCCGATCTGGGCAGGCGAGCAGCGCCTTCGCATGCCCGGCGGACAAGCGGCCGTCGGCGAGCAGGTGCTGCACAGCAGCGGGCAGCGACATCAGGCGCAGGGTGTTGGTGATCGCTGACCGGCTCTTGCCGACACGGGTGGCGATCTGTTCGTGGGTCAAACCGAAGTCCTCGTTCAGCTGCTGGAACGCCGCCGCCTCCTCCAACGGCGTCAGATCCGCGCGGTGGAGGTTCTCGACAAGGGCGCGCTCGATCGTCCCGACCTCGTCGGTGGCGCGCACGATCGCAGGGATGACCTGCAAGCCGGCGCGCCGGGCGGCCCGCCACCGTCGCTCACCAGCGATCAGCCGGAAGGTGCCGTCGTCGAGCGGGTGCACCAGAACGGGCTGCAGTACCCCGATCTCGCGGATCGAGGCCGACAGCTCGGCGAGTGACTCCTCGTCGAAGTGGACCCGTGGTTGGTGCGGGTTGGGGAGGATGTTGCCGACCGGGAGATCCTCCAGGTACGCGGTCTCGCCGCCACCGGTTCCCGCATCCGCCGGGATCAGCGCGCCGAGGCCCTTACCAAGTCCGCTCAACCGCGCCACCGCTGATCTCCTTTGCCACGTTTCGATAGGCCGTCGCCCCGCGTGAACCCGAGTCGAAGGTGATGATCGGCTGTCCGTATGACGGGGCTTCCGAGAGCCGGACCGAACGCGGCACGACGGTCCGGCAGACCTTGTCGCCGAAGTGCTCGCGCACCTCGCGCACGACTTGATCGGCGAGCTTGGTGCGTGCGTCGTACATCACGCAGACGATCGTGCTGACCTCGAGCGTCGGGTTGAGGTTGCGCTTGACGAGATCGACGTTGCGCAGCAGCTGCCCGAGTCCCTCCAGCGCGTAGTACTCGCATTGGATCGGAACGAGGACCTCGTCGGCCGCAGTGAGTCCGTTGACGGTCAACAAGCCCAGCGACGGGGGGCAGTCGATCAGCACGTAGTCGTAGTCCTCGAGCACGGCATGGATCGATCGTCGGAGCCGGTTCTCCCGACTGAACGCCGGCACCAGCTCGATCTCCGCACCTGCTAGATCGAGGCTGGCCGGCGCGACGAACAGGTTCTTCACCGAGGATGGCTCGATGCAGTTCTCCAGCGGCACCTCGTGCATGATCACGTGGTACATCGACGTCTCGATGCCGCGGTTCTCGATCCCGAGGCCGGTGGAGGCGTTGCCTTGCGGGTCGAGGTCGATGACGAGCGTGCGGTAGCCGAGCTCTGCCAGACAGGCGCCGACGTTGATCGTCGTGGTGGTCTTGCCCACGCCGCCCTTCTGGTTGGCGACTGCCATCACCCGGGGGAGTGCACGTCGTGAGGCGGGCTGTGGATCGGTCATTGCAGGTAAGTCTCCCCCGGATCACGCGACCTCGTCGGGCGCGCTCGGACGTCGAGCGCAGGACGCGGTCAGCGTAGCGACCTGCGAAACGACGGTGGCGGATGGAGACGGCGGATGTTCCACGTGGAACAACCCTCACCCTGGATGATTCGTCAAGCCTGTGGGATCGTCGTCGCGTCGCGGACCGACACGAGTCGCCTGATGCCGGCGTGCACACCGTCGTCGCGCAACCCCCGGCCGATCAGCTCTCCGCTGTGCCAGCGGTCAGGGGCCGGGTGTGGTGGCTCGCTGATCAGGACCACACCCCCAGGGCTGCGCACCACCGACGCCGCAGCCCGCGCGGTGACAGCGGGCGGACCGAAGCTGCGCGCGGTGACGACGTCGAACCGCGCGCGGCCAGCGGTGACCGACGCCAGATCCTCGGCGAGCACGGTCGTCCGCCCTCCGAGTGCGAGGGCGCTCACCGCGCGTCGGAGCAGATCAGCCCTGCTCGCCCGACGCTCGACGAGGGTCACGGCGACGTCCGGCCGGCGCCACGCGATGACCAGGCCGGGGAGCCCGCCACCCGATCCGAGGTCGATCAGCGTCGTCGCGTCACCCGGAACCAATGCCACGAAGCGATCGGCGTGCGCGACGGCCGTCTGCAACGACCGCTCGCCGATCGCGCCACGGGCCCGGACGCGGTCGAGCGCAGCGAGCAGGAGCGTGTCGTCAGGCTCCGCCGGATCAGCCAACGCCGGGATCGATGATCACCCGTCGTGTCGGATCGTCACCTTCCGAACGCGTGGTGACTCCATCGAGCTCGGCGAGCGCCTCGTGGATGATCTTGCGGTCCGCCGACGACATCGGCTCCAAGGCACGCGCGGTCCCCGTGCTGCGCACCTCACCGGCGACCTGTAGCGCGAAGCGGCCCAGCGCCTCGCGGCGACGCACGCGATACCCGCCGACATCCACGCGCAGGCGGGTGTCGTGGTCGCCCAGGCGCCGCTGCGAGGCGACCCGGGCGAGGTCCTGCAGCGCTTGCAACGTCGCGCCGCGAGGGCCGACCAGCAGCCCGAGATCCGGGCCCTCGACCTGCACTTCCAGATCGTCGCCGTCCTCGACGAGCACGGTCGTGCCGTTCAGCCCGAACGCGCGCACGAGATCGTCGACGAACTGGCGAGCCTGCTCCCCGACCGCGGCGGCGCTGACGACGGGCCGATCCTCACCGTTCGTCGAAGGCTCCGATCCGCCGGTGGTCGCCGGCGCCGGTGCGTCGCCTCGCGCGGCTGTGCGCGCCGGCGGACGCGCTGGTCGGGCCGGGGCCGCGCCGTTGTCGGCTCGGACCGCGGCTGCGTCGCCGACGGGCTCCGCCGTGGACGGCTCGCCATCCGCCGCCGGATCGGCCTCATCGCCCTTCTTCTTGCGGCGATCACGGCGATCGAGCTTCTGACGGGCCTGCGTCGGGCGCACCCTCGCACGCACTCGCGCTTCGCCGCGCACCCGACCGAACAACCCGGCCTTCGGCTCGTCGAGCACGATCAGCTCGGCGTCGTCCTCCGCCACCCCGAGCTGATCGAGCGCCAGCTCCTTCGCCTCTTCCACCGTACGCGCCGTCGTCTCCACCCATTCCATCGTCGTCTCCTACTTCTTCTTGGGTGGCCTGGCGCCACCGCCGGGACGAGTTGCTCGCCCAGTGGATGCGGGCCGGGCGCCCGAAGTGGGCCGGCCCTTCGGTTCTGTGACTCGTTTGCTCGGGGAACCCCCGGCCATGCCATTGTCGGTTGGCTTGCTGCCGTTGGTGCCGGCGCCGATGCTCTTCGCGGCCGGGCCCCTCGCCGACAGACCCTTGGCGGGCGGGTTCTTGCCGGCCGCGAGGTCGCGCTTGGCCTGCGCGAAGAGCCCACCACCGCCACCGTCCTTCTTGTTGATCTCCCGCGCCTCGGCCCCGGCGGCCAGCGCCAAGCGACCGAGCGACTCGTCGCCCTTGTAGAACTTGCGGGTGATGTAGGCCTGCAGCCCGATTCGGAAGATCGCTTGGGCCATGTAGTACACGACCAAGCCGGTGAGATAGAAGAACAGGAAGAACGCGAACACCACGGGCAGGTACTGCATCAGCTTCTGCTGCATCGCCGACATGTTCGGCGCCACAGCGGCCCGCGCCGCCACCATCCGCTGCTGCAGGAAGTACAGCGCGCCGAGAGCGACCACGAGCAGGGCGTAGACGAGGCCCTTGCCGAACGAATCGGCGAGCACCTTGTACGGCCGCTGGGCGAGGTCGAGCCCCCACGAGAGCATCTCGGTCTTACCATGCAGGTGCTGGTACAACTTGGTGCTCTTCGCCAGGTACAGCGGCTGGAAGCCCTTCCCCTTCGAGGAATCGGTGTTCGTCAGCCCGTGCAGGACGCGGTACATGATGATGAACACGGGGAACTGCAAGACCAGCGGCAGGCACGACGCCAGCGGGTTGACCTTGTGCTCCTGATAGAGCTTCATCATCTCTTCGTTGAGCTTCTGGCGGTCGCCGCGATGCTCGGCCTGCAGACGTTTCATCTGCGGCTGCAGCTTCTGCATCTCGAGCATCCCCTTGGTGCTCTTCAGCACGAGGGGCGCGGTGATGATCATCACGCACAGCGCGATGAGCGAGATCGCCAGGATGTAGTTGTTCGTGAAGCTGTAGAACCAGGCCAGCAGCTTGGCGAACGGCTCGAACAGGCCAATGGCCAGCATCCGCGTTACCTCTTTCGACGAGAACTTCGGGAGGAAGTTCGGGGAGATGGATCGGGGACCGGGTCCCACCCGGACGGGCCGAACGGCCGGCAACGTACCAACCGTCGCACGGCGAGCCAGGTGCCGCGACGCGCGCCGTGCACCTGCACGCAGGTCAGCGCGTACTCCGAGCAGGACGGGCTGAACCGGCACGGCGATGGCCGGCCCTCGAACGCCCGCTGGTAGCACACCACGACGTTGATCAGCAACCGGGCAGCGCCGCGCGGCTGCAGGTCCTGATCAGCCGCTGGAGATCGGGCGCCAGTTCGGCGGAGGACCGTTGTGCGGCCGTGGGTTGCGCTCCGAACAGGTACAGACCCGGAGGGGGCGGCGCGGCGGACAACAGCGCGCGCAGACGGCGGCGCAGGCGATTGCGGACGACCGCCGGTCCGAGGGCGCGGCCGATCGCGAACGCCACCTGCGGCGGCGTGATCGTGGAGTCGATGACGAAGGTGCACCAGAGAGCTCCGGCCCGAGTGCGCCGCCCTTCGACGCCGAGGCGTCGGAACGCGCTGCGCTCCCGAACGCGCCGGATCAAGCGGAGAGCTGGTGGCGGCCCTTGTCGCGGCGCGCCTTGAGGACGGCGCGCCCGGCCCGGGTGCTCATGCGCGCCCGGAACCCGTGCTTCTTCGCACGACGACGATTGTTCGGTTGGAACGTGCGCTTCACGCAGCCCTCCTTCGCTGCGCCCGATCGGCGGAGCTGCTGGTACGAGATGGGAACCAGGGCCGCACGCGTGGCGCTCGCCCAATCGCGCCAGGCTACGGTGCGCGCCTGCGCGCGCCAACTACTCACCCCGGCTCGGCGCACCGCGGCTGGCGCCCGACCCCCGTTCAGTGGCGCAGAGCGACCCTGATATCGTCGGAGCTTCCCGGGCAGTATCCACAAGCTGTGGACAACACTGTGGACAGGCTGATCCGAGGGGAGGGTGACGCAGGTGGATGAGCATGACCAGGTGTGGACAGCGGTGGCCCAGCTGCTTCGTGCGCAGGTGTCCGAGGCGGTCTGGCTGTCCACGTTCCAAGATGTGTCGCCGCTCGAGGGCGACCCGATGCAGTTGCGCGTCAGCGCCCCCAACAGCCACGTCAAGGATCGCATCTTGTCGCGCTACCTGCCCCTCGTGCGCGACGCGCTCGAAGAGATCGGTGCCGCCGGTACCCAGTTCGCGATCGAGGTGCAGGTTCCCGACGCCCTGACCGACGAGTTCGCCACGTCGGAGAGTGCTGCGCCCTGGGACCCGCACCCGACGGTCCACCCCAACAACGAACCACTCAACCCGCAAGGCCCGTCCGACGCCGTCGGGATGAACCCGCGATACGCGTTCGAGACCTTCGTCAAGGGCGCTTCGAACCAGTTCGCGCTGGCTGCCGCGCTGCGCGTCGCCGAGACCCCCGGCCGTTCGTACAACCCACTGTTCATCTACGGCGCCGCCGGCCTCGGCAAGACGCACCTGCTGCACGCCATCGGGCACTACGTGCACCACCACTACCAGCACGACATCGTCCGCTACGTCAGCACCGAGACCTTCCTCAACGAGTACGTCGACGCCATCCGCACCAACACCACCGCCAACTTCAAGCGCCGCTACCGCGACATCGACGTGCTGCTGATCGACGACATCCAGTTCATGGAGGGCAAGGAGGGGCTCCAGGAGGAGTTCTTCCACACCTTCAACTCGCTGCACGGTGCGAACAAGCAGATCGTGATCTCCAGCGACCGCATGCCCGATGCGATCCCGACGCTCGAGGAACGGCTCCGTGGGCGGTTCAAGTGGGGCCTGATCACCGATGTCCAGCCCCCCGACCTGGAGACCCGCCTGGCGATCCTGCGCAACAAGTCCGAGCGCGACCACAGTCACGTACCGGCGGAGACGCTCGAGTTCATCGCCTCGCGGATCACGAGCAACATCCGCGAGCTCGAGGGCGCGCTGATCAGGGTCACCGCCTACGCCAGCCTCAACAACGTCCCGATCAGCACCCACCTCGCCGAACAGCAGCTCGGCGACCTGATCCACCAGAACTACGTCAAGCCGCGAACAGATGACGAACTGCTCAACGAGATCGCCCTGATCCTCGGCTACAGCGTCGACGCGCTGCGCGGCAAGAGCCGTCAGCGGCCGCTGGTGACCGCGCGGCAGACGGCGATGTACGTCTTCCGCGACCTGACCGACCTGAGCTACCCGGCGATCGCCCGACTGTTCGGCGGACGCGACCACACCACCGTCATCCACGCCGTCGACAAGATCCAGCGGCTGATGAAGGAGCGCAAGCAGATCTACGACCAGGTGACCGATCTCGTCCAACGGCTGAAGAAGGCATGAGCGGCGCGCACGGCGCGTCTCCCACGCCAGGCGCTGACGTCTCGTCGCACCGTCACGAAGGTGGATCTGGCCCGCTCCGCCGACCGCATGTCGCGGTCGGCGAGTCGCGCGCAATGCGGTCGTCAGCATGTGGACGTCGGTGTGGACCACGTCACCCGGGTTGCGGACAACCCCGACTTGTCCCCCGAATCACACCGTCGTGGTTTCCCAGCTGTGCGCGGACGGTGTGGCAGCTGGGGACGGGGACTGCCCATCTACGCTGCGTCGACGCCGCGTTGTGCACAATCCACAGCGCTTATTACCACTACTACTTGATACATCACCTTCGAGTGAGAAAGGCAACGCTGTGAAGTTTCGTTGCGAACGTGAACTGCTGGCCGACGCCCTCGCCACGGCCGGGCGGGCGGCGACGGGCCGCAGCGCCTCGTTGCCCGTGCTGTCAGGGGTGCGGCTGGAGCTGACCGGGGATCAGCTGACGATCACCGGGACGGACCTCGACCTGACCATCCAGCTCGGGCTGCCTGTGGGCGGCGAGCGCGACGGTGGCGCAGTGCTGCCGGCCCGGCTGGCGTCCGACATCGTCCGTTCGCTCGGTCCTGGCAAGGTCACGGTCTCTGTCGACACCGACGACGTCAGCATCAGCGGCGGCCGTTCGCAGTTCAGCGTCCGGCCGCTGTCGATCGATGACTACCCGAGGTTGCCCTCGCCGCCGACGTCGGGTGTGGCGCTCGCCGCCGCCGCGTTCGGTGAGGCGTTGCGCCAGGTCGTCCGTGCCGCGAGCACCGACGACAACCGCCCGATCCTCACGGGCGTCCTGCTGACGGCGGAGAACGACGGCCTGCGGATGGTCGCCACCGACTCGTACCGCCTCGCAGTGCGCGACCTGGCCGAGACCCAGGTCCTCGCCGCGGGGCAGAAGGTGCTGGTGCCAGGGCGGGCGTTGCTCGAGCTGCAACGTCTCGTCGGCGCGGGGGGCGAGCTGATGCTGCGCCTCGGCGAACGCGACGCGACGTTCGAGGTCGGAGGCACCCGGCTGACCACCCGGCTGATCGAGGGCGAGTTCCCGAACTACCGTCAGCTGATCCCGCAGAGCCACCCGAACGTGCTCACCGTCGAGCGCGAGGCGCTGCTCGAGGCGATCCGTCGGGTGAAGATCCTCGCCAGGGACGCGACCCCGGTACGTCTGCAGATGGGTGGCGACATCCTCCGGCTCACCGCGGTGACCCAGGATGTCGGCAACGCCGCAGAGGAGCTGGACGCGACCTACTCGGGCGGTGAGCTGGTGGTCGCGTTCAACCCGGACTACCTCGCCGCGGGCGTCGAGGCCTGCGCCGGCGAGTCGGTGACGCTGTCGACCCAGGACGCGTTGAAGCCGGCCGTGGTGCGTGGCGTCGACGCGCCCGACTACCTGTACCTGCTGATGCCCGTGCGGGTGCCGTAGGCGTGGTCGACACCGGGTCCCGTCGCGCCGCGTCGTGATCGTGTCGGCGCTCGAGCTGGTGGACTTCCGCAACTACGTCAGCGCGTCGTTCCGGTTCGATCCGGGGATCACCGCTGTGGTCGGGCTGAACGGCCAGGGCAAGACGAACCTCGCCGAGGCGCTGGCCTATCTCGCCTCGCTGGAGAGCTTCCGGGGGGCGCCGGTGGACGCGTTGATCCGCGTCGGCGCAGATGCCGCGATCGTCCGGGCCACGGTCGTCCACGACGACGGCCGCGAGCTGCTGGTCGAGCTCGAGCTGAACCGCAACGGCCGCAACCGCACCCAGGTCAACCGCCAGCGCCTGACCCGCGCCCGCGAGCTGCTCGGGGTGATGCGCGTGACCGTCTTCTCGCCCGAGGACCTGGCGATCGTCAAGGGCGGTCCGCACGAGCGGCGTGCGTTCGCGGACACGACCCTCGTCGCGCTCGCCGTCAAGAACGACGCGCTGCGCCTCGACCTGGAACGGATCGTCAGGCAGCGCAACGTGCTGCTCAAGCAGATCGGCGGGCGGCTCGACGCTGCGGCATCGTTCACGCTCGACGTGTGGGATGCCAAGCTCGCGGATGTGGGCGAGCGTGTCGGACATGCCAGAGCCGTGCTGGTCGAGCGGCTGACCCCGATGGTCACCGAGGCCTACGACCAGCTCGCCGAGCAGCCGACAGGGATCGAGCTGCGCTACCAGCCGGCGTGGCGGAACACCGGCCTCGCGGCGGCGCTGAGCGCGTCGCGAGCCGACGACGTACGCCGCGGGGGCTCGACCGTCGGTCCGCAGCGCGACGACGTGGAGCTGCTGATCGGCGGGATGCCGGCGCGCACACACGCCTCGCAGGGCGAGCAGCGGACGTTGGCGTTGGCGTTGCGACTGGGCGCCCACCGGCTGGTCGCCGAGCGGGTCGGCAGCGTGCCGTTGCTCGTGCTCGACGACGTGCTCAGCGAGCTCGACCCGCAGCGCGCGACCCGGCTGCTGCAGCACCTCCCGCCGGGCCAGGTGATCCTCACCACGGCGAGCGTTCTGCCCGACGCAGCGCACCCGGACGCGATCGTTCGCATCGAGGGTGGGTCGGTGCGCACGTGAATGGCGTAGGTGACGATCGTGGGCGGTCGCCCCGCGACGACGCCGGTGACCCCGAGGTCGACCGCTGGGGTGCGCGGCGTCGGTTCGTCACTCGGCCCGTCCCCCTCGCGGAGAGCCTGGCCGGGGTCGTGCGCGCGCTGCGCGACGAGGAGCGTTCGGGCAACGTCGGTGCCGGCGTGGCGGCGATCGGTGGCGTGTTCGGTCGGTGGGAGGAGGCGGTCGGCGCTGCGGTCGCCGCCCACGTCCAACCGGTGAAGCTCGACGGCACGACCCTCGTCGTCGAGGTCGACGACCCGGCGTGGGCCACGCAGCTGCGCTTCTTGGAAGTTACGCTGCGCGCCCGCCTGGCCGAGGTGGCCGGTGCGGTGATCGACAGGGTCGAGGTGCGCGTCCGGCGCCGCTGAGTGGCGCCCGTCGACTTGCCTGCTCGTCTCGCGTGCTCGTCTCGTCTGCGCTGTCGGGTCGTCGGCCTCGGATCGTCCTCGCGGGCGTGCTCCGCCTCTCTGCGACACCCCTGCGGTAGACTGCAAACAGTTCGCGACGACGGCCGGGGCGGCTCCCACCACCCTGCTCAGCCCACGTGTCGCCACCACAAAGGTGCAGGTCAGCCTGCACGTTCCCGCAAGTGATCGAGGTACGAGTGCCGGCCGACGCCAAACAACCGAGTGCGAGTTACGGGGCGAAGGACATCCAGGTCCTCGAGGGTCTGGATCCGGTCCGCAAGCGCCCCGGGATGTACATCGGCTCGACCGGTCTGGCGGGTCTCCACCACCTGATCTGGGAGGTCGTCGACAACTCCGTGGACGAGGCGATGGCCGGCCACTGCACCCGGATCGGCGTCACCTTGCTCCCCGATGGCGGTTGCCAGGTGGACGACGACGGGCGCGGCATCCCGGTCGACCCGATCGTCAACGGTCCACACAAGGGCAAGAGCGCCGCCGAGGTGGTGCTCACCGTCCTCCACGCCGGCGGCAAGTTCGGCGGCGCGGGCTACAAGGTCTCGGGCGGTCTCCACGGTGTCGGTGTCAGCGTGGTCAACGCGCTCAGCGAGCGGCTGGTCCTCGAGGTCGACCGCGACGGCAACCACTACCGCCAGGAGTTCGCGAAGGGCGGCAAGCCCCAGGGCAAGGTCGAGATCGTCGGCGAAACGCCCTCGCGTGGTCGCAAGTCAGGGACCATGATCACGTTCTGGCCGGACCCCGTGGTGTTCGTCGCCGAAGGGGTCGAGTTCGTTGCGCGCACCGTGCTGGAGCGTTTGCAG